>CAZFUT010000040.1:0-22852 GCA_964522425.1 uncultured Oscillospiraceae bacterium | reverse complement strand
GAGGATATATAGTCTTTCGTTTGTTGTCCGCAATTCAAATAAGCCGTTGATACGGGCAACCATGTTATAATACCATAATCAACATGAAAATGTCAATGAATTTTACAAGAATTTCGGGAGGATAGGGCGCTGTCAGCGGCCGTTATCCTCCCGATTGCTCCATTATCGGTGTCGTGATCAATGCGCCTGCGCCATCGCCTGCGTCAGCCGCGCCATGCCGTCCATGAGGGCGGCGGTATCCGCGCCCGAAGACAAAAGGGCGTTCAGATCGTTGATGGCGTTCAGCAGATTCTGGTAGGCGGGATGCTCGGGCGCAAGGGCGCTCCACTGCGCGCTGGCCGCTTCCAGCAGTTGCCGCGCATCATTCTGCATCAGCTGGACCATGCCGCCGTCATCCTGTATCTGGGGCGCGTCCGGCGTCTGGTGGATGTTACAGGTGCGCTGCGCCAGCATGGCGCTGTCGTAGTTCATATCGCCCGTAAACGGCATGGTTGCGTAGGGGCCGAGGTAATCCACCAGCACCGACTCAAACTTGGTGCCCACATAGCGCTGCAGGGGGTGCCCCTGCGGCAGGATGACGATGGCCTTGGCGCTGCGCGAGGTCTCCGGGCAGTAGGGCCCGGCCAGCATGTTGGAAGCGGTGCAGACCGTCGCCTGCCTGTGCATCTGGCAGGGCACATTGGGCACGGCGTCGCGGGCAACGTAATCGGTCACCACGCCGTAGCCCATGGCGTCATTGCGGCAGGCGTCGGTGGCAAGCTGGCCCGACAGCGCGCAGGTGGTTACCTTCGTCAGCCCGTAATCCTCGGGCGAACCGCCCAGAATATCGCGGTTTTCAAGGTTCTTTTTCTGGTGGACAGCCGTCATCAGGCTGTTCCACAGTTTGGCCGCGCTGTTGCCGCCCGTGGTCTTGCTGGACAGCGCCTTGTAGTTGTCGTGCCCGATCCAGACCGAGGCCGCGTACCAGCCTGTGAGCCCCGCAAAAAACACGCCCTTCTGGTCGGAGTTGGTGCCCGTCTTGCCCGCTACTGTCTGGCCCTTGATCTGGGCCGACTTGCCGGTGCCCTTGGAAACGGCGTCCTTTAGGATATCCACCGTCAGCCACGCGGTCGAGGGCTTGAACACCTGCCGCCTTGCCTGCCTGGCGTGGGCGTCGTAGAGCACCTTGTCGTTCCTGTCCATGATGCCGATGAATGTCAGCGGCTCCTGATAGACGCCGCCGTTGCCGAGGACGCCGAAGGCCACCGTCATGTCGATGGCGGAAATGCCGCTGGAGCCTAAGGCCAAGCCAAAGGGCGTCGCGTTGATGCGGTCCTTGCTGACGCCGAGGCGCAGCAGGAAATCGGCCGACCGCTCCACGCCCACATACTGCATCAGCGCCTGCGCGGCGGCGGTGTTGTCGCTCTTGGTCAGCGCCGTGCGCATCGTTTCGGGGCCCCGGTAGCTGGAACCGCCGTAGTTGCGCGGCCAGGTGTCCTGCCCGTCGCCGCCCTTCCAGCCGGGGATGGGGATGGGCATATTGTACACGATGGAGCCGCCGCCCGCGCCCATTTCAAAGGCGGGCGCGTACACGGCGATGGGCTTGATGGACGAACCCACGGGCATGTTCATGTCGCTGGCGCGGTTTAAGGTGCGCTTCTGGGCAGGCGGCGTGCGGCTGCCCACGATGGCCTTGATTTCGCCCGTGCGGTAATCCATCACCACGGCGCAGGCCTGCGGCTGCTCGATCTCCTGGAACGTGCCGTCCTTGTTGCGGGCGCGGTAGATATTCTCCGACGGGTCGCGCAGCTTGGGACAGCTGTCGTAGTTGTACAGCGTCTGCTCGGCCAGCGTCTGGATGTCGGTATCCAGCGCCAGATACACCTTGTAGCCGCCGGTGCGCAGCTCCTTTTCCATCAGCACACGGTTGGCCGAGGTGTTTTCGAGGCCCTTCAGCTTCAGCAACGTCTTCACCACGTCCCTGACCGCGTATTCGACGTAGTGCACATAGGGGTAAAGCTCCCGGCTTTCGGGCGAAGTTTCCAGCACTCTGGCCGTTTCGGGGACGAGGGCGGCCACATATTCCTGATGGGTGATGAACTGGTTTTCGTACATCATCCGCAGCACATAGTTGGTGCGGTTGTTGGTGATGGCCGCGTAGTCCATCTTGTCCGAGCTGCGGCGGTAGAAGTTGCGGCGGCAGTTGTAGTAATAGGGGTTGGTGGTCATGCCCGCCAGCATGGCGCACTCGCGCAGGGAAAGCTGGTTCAGCTCCTTGCCGAAATAGCCTGTCGCCGCCACCTTGACGCCGTAATAGTTTTCGCCAAGGTAGATGGTGTTCAGGTAGCTTTCCAGTATTTCTTCCTTGCTGTAACGCGCTTCCAGCTGCATGGCCAGGTAGGCTTCCTGTATCTTTCGCTTGTAGCTGATTTCGTTCGACAGCACGGTGTTTTTGATCAGCTGCTGGGTGATGGTGGAGCCGCCCTGCTGGCTGCCCGTCATGAAGTTTTTGACGAAGGCGCCCACGATGCGCTTGATATCCACGCCCTTGTGCTGGAAAAAGCGCGCGTCCTCCACCGCCACAAAGGCATAGCGAAGCTGCTTGGGCATGGTGTCGATGGACACCATGATCCTGTCCTCCGTACCCTTAAAGTCGGTGATGAGGCGGCCGTCCCGGTCGTAAAAGAAAGAGGTCTCGGCCTGCTCGTCTATTTTGGCGATGTCCAGCACCGGGGCCGTTTCCACATAGGCTTTGGCGATGCCCACCACGGCGCCGAGGCCCGCCAAGCCAAACAGCAGCACCAGCACCAGCAGCATCCTGAAAAACTGCACCAGCACGGCCAGCACAAAAGAAGGCTGGCGCGTGCGCTGCTTAAACAGCCTGCGGCGCGCGCTGCCTTCTGTTGATTGGTTCCTCTGTTCAGCCGGCTGGGGAATGTTCTCCCCCGCCGGGCTGCTAAAATACCGCATCTTCCTCCAGATTTCCTTTACGGTTCACCGATATAGAAGGTATCGGCCAGCTGGCGGCCGCCCTGATAGGGGGTGTTGACGATCTTGCCGTTAAACCACATGGCGGCGGACTGGCCGCCGTCCAGATTGTAGGCCGCCTGGCAGTTGAGGTCGAACATCAGCTGAGACAGCTCCAACATGGTCATGCCCTTGTTCTGCGCGCTGCGGCCGTCCACCACCACCATCACATAATGGCCGGGTTTGATATAGCCCACCGCCGTGCGCGGGTTCTTGCCGCGAATCTTGGAATCGGTCTTCTGCAGCGGCATACCGTCCTTGTCCAGCAGGTTCGGGCCAAAGAGCATGGTCAGCCATACTTCCTTTTCGGCGTTGAGGCTTTTGACCGTAACGCCCTTGCCCTTGAGCACCTCCATGGAGCCGTCGGTGTACAGCACGCACAGGTCGCGCTCCTTATTGGGCTTTTCACGGATGGTTTTGCCTTGGGCGATCACGATGCCGGCGCCGAACTTCTTGGCATAGTCGCCCGTAACGGCCACGACGGCGTTTTCTGCTTCCGCCATTTTGGAAAGGCTGCGCACGCCGCCGTTGAACTTGCCGTCCGGGAAGGCGTGGCGGAAGGAGGCGAGGTCTTTGATATAGATGTCGGCCACATAGTAGTCGGCGTCGTATTCGCGGCCCTTCGTGAGGGTAACGCTCACATTCTGGCTCCGGTACTGCGTATCGTCCTTCACCACAGTGTCGGAAAACACACCCTCAAAGTCGAACGCAAGGGCGGACGCCTGGGACAGAAGCAGCAGCAGGGCGGCGCAGAGCGCGATCAGTTTCTTCATATGGTCTCCTTTCGCAAGAGCGCCCGGCGCAGGCCGGGCCGAATGATGCTTTTCGCTGATTTATACCGGGCCAAGATCAGCGCAGGAAGGCGCTCATCATATAGCCCACATAGTTGCCGTAGCGCACCTTGGTCCATGCGCCGTCAGGCGCGATCACCGATACGCTGGTGCCGTGCGGCACCTTGACGATCACCGTGCCCACGCCCTGATAGGGCTGGGAGCGCAGATAGACAAAGCTGCCCATGGGGTGGACGACCCGCTTGGTGCTGGAGCCGGGCACGCCGTACACCGTGATAAAGCGGGACATCATGTAACCCCTCGCGCCCGTTGCGCGCACCACCACGCGGCACCAGTCGGCCCCCTGCGCTTCAATGGTAAGCTCCGTCCCGCCCGCGTACTGGCCCAGCACGCGCGCGTTTAAGGATGCTTCCTCGCGCAGGTTCAGCAGTTTGCCCGTGTTGGTGACAACGCCGGTGCCCGCCCCGCCCGTGGAACCGCCGCCCGGCGGCACCGGCGCGGAGCCAGCGCGCAGGAACTTCGAGTCCATAAAGCCGCTGCGGCCGCCCGCCGACACATACCAGAAATTCTGGCCCTTCAGATGCACCGTCACCGTGTTGCCGGGGCGCAGCTGCGCAATGGCGCCGTAGGTATAGCCGGGGCCGGAGCGCAGGTTGACCGCGCCGCCGTTGGCAGAATACACCGTAGCGGTGGAACCGCCCGTCATGCCGCCCGAAAAGCGCAGGTATTCGCCCCGAAAATAGCCTACCAGCCCGCCGATGGACACCTGATACCAGCCTGCCGTTTCGCTGAGCACCGCGCCCGACGCGCCGTTATAGAATATGCCCAGCACCGGGGCGTTAAGGTCGGGGTACTGCCTGAGGTTCAGGAACTGCGTGGGCTTGGGGTTGTTGACCACAAAGGTCGTCCCATCCGTGCCCGAAGCGTTGGCCGTCTTTAAAAAGTTGGCGCTCATGTAACCGCTGATGCCCTTGTCGCTTACATACACCTGATACCAATCGCCATAATTGGCCTGCACCTGCACCCAGCCGCCGCGCGGCACACTGCCGAGCCACTGGTAGCTGACGCCCGGGCCGGAGCGGATGTTGAGCGACTTGGTGCCCGAAACCATCGCGAACAGCTGCTCCTGCGCCAGTGCGCCCGATACGGGCAGGGCGGCCAGCAGCATCACGGCTGTCAATAGCCACGCGATCTTTCTGAACAACGGTTTCATGGGTCTACCTCCTCCTGCAAACTGCTCTATGCTCATATAACGAAGCGCGGCAGCAGTTTCTTGCATTGCCCGCGCTCATTTTATGCGATATCAATCCATCAAGTCAAGCAGCACGGCGTTTTCAACGTTCATGCCCTTTTCGGTCAGCCGCAGCGCGCCGCCCGCCCATTCGGCAAGCCCCGCCTGCAAAGACCGCATGAGTCTGTCCCCGTACACCGCTTTGACAGAGCGCCCGTAGCGGTTTGTAAAATTCTCTTCGGACACGCCTTCCTGCGTCCTTAGGCCCAGCATCATAGCTTCAAACATCTGTTCTTCCATCGTAAGCTGCTGAATTTCGCTTTTTTCGCCCGCAAGATAGCCGTCCAGCGTTTGGGGATTGGCAAGGCGGGTCGCGCTGTCCAACAGGCTGTGCGCCGCGCAGCCAAAGCCGTGGTAGGGCACGCGCCGCCAGCAGCCAAGGTTGTGGCGGCAGGCAAAGCCGGGCAGCGCGAAATTGCTGATTTCGTAGCGCTCAAAGCCGCGCCCGCGCAGTTTTTCAAGCGCCATATCGTACATATCGCGCTCCGTATCCTCATCGGGCAGCGTCCACTCCCCGCTTTCCACCCTGTGAAAAAGCGGCGTCCCTTCCTCCGGGATCAGCGCATAGCAGCTGATGTGGCGGACGGGCAGCGACAGCGCCGTATCCAGCGTGCGCGCCCAATCGTCCATGGTTTGAAAGGGCAGCCCGAACATGAGGTCAATATTGATGTTATGAAAGCCCGCGCGCTCCATCATCCGCACAGTGTCCACGGCCTTCTGCGCCGTATGCCTGCGCCCTAACAGACCAAGCAGCCGGTCGTCAAAGGCCTGCACGCCCACCGATATGCGGTTGACGCCGCTTTGCCGCGCCATATTCAAAAAGGCAGCCGATACCATGCCGGGGTTCATTTCGCAGGTGATTTCGGCATCCATTTCCATTGCATAGCCCCTGCGGAGCGCCGCAAGGACGCGCCTTAACTGATCCGGCATCAGCAGCGACGGCGTACCGCCGCCTATAAACACCGTATCGGCCTTTTCCCCCGTGGCCCGGCGCTCAATCTCCTGAATAAGCGCCTGCACATAGCTTTCCCGCTGCCCCATCATGCCCGGCCACGACGGGAAATCGCAGTACAGGCACTTGTTCGCACAGAAGGGAATATGCACATACAGCCCCAGCCTGTTCATGGCAGCGTTTTCCGCCATGCGTCAAACAGCGCCACCCATTGCTGGCAGGCTTCGTTGATGCTGGCCTGCCTGTCCTGCCCGTACACCTCGGCGTTTGCCAAAGAAAGCCCGTGCCCGCCGTTTGCAAACAGGTGGAGTTCAAAGGGCACCCTGTTTTTGCGCAGGGCGGACGCAAACATCAGGCTGTTTTCCACCGGCACTGCGCTGTCTGTAACGGTATGCCAGATAAAGCAGGGCGGCACGTCGGAGCTGACCTGCTTTTCCAGAGACACCGTGCCGCGGTAGGGCGAATCGGCGCTGCCCGTCAAGCACTCGATGGAGCCCGGATGCGCAAAGGGGCCGGAAGTGATCACAGGGTAGCACAGCGCCAGCGCGTCCGGCCGCACGTCTTTGGGTTCAAGGTTCAAAAGCTGCGCATAGTGCGGCTTTGACCAGAACACGCCCGCCGATGCCGCCGCGTGCCCGCCCGCCGAAAACCCCATCACGATGATCTTTTCGGGGTTGATGTGCCATTTTTCCGCATTGCAGCGCAGGGTATGGATGGCGGAAAACACCTGCAAAAGCTGGGCCGGAAAGGTTACGGGCGCCACGCTGTAATGCAGCACCGCAGCGTGGCAGCCCATGCCCAGCAGACGCACCGCCACCGGCTCCGCCTCGCGGAAGGAGAGATAGCGGTAGCCGCCGCCCGGCAGAATCAGCACAAGAGGCCGCCGCCTGTCCCGCTCGATATCTTCGCTGTTGTCCAAACAGTACAGCTGCATCAAAGCGTCGGGCGCGTGGCCGTTTACAGGCACATTTACCTGTTCATGGATCATTTAAGGTTCTCCGGGTTCAGGCCCTTCAGATCGTCCGCCACAAACAGGCCGTCGCGGCGCACCAGTTCATCGTCAAAGTACATTTCGCCGCCGCCCCATTCTTTCGTCTGGATGCACACCATGTCCCAGTGGATGGCGCTCTTGTTGCCGTTGGGGGCTTCGTCGTAGCAGTTGCCCGGCGTAAAGTGGAAGGAGCCCGCGATCTTTTCATCAAACAGGGTATCCTTCATGGGCGTGGTGATCCAGGGGTTGACGCCGATGGCAAATTCGCCGATGTAGCGCGCACCTGCGTCGGTATCGAAAATATCGTTGAGCAATTTTTCCCGATTGCCCTCAGCCCTGACGATCTTGCCGTTTTCAAAGGTGAGGCGCACGTTTTCATGCGTCACGCCCTGATAGAGCGAGGGGGTGTTGTAGGACAGCACGCCGTTCACCGAGTCGCGGATGGGGCCGGTAAACACTTCGCCGTCGGGGATGTTCAGGCGGCCGTCGCACTTGATGGCGGGCTGGCCCTTGATGGAGAAGGTAAGGTCGGTGCCGGGGCCGACGATGTGCACGCGGTCGGTTTTTTCCATGCGCTTGACCAATGGATCCATCGCCCGGCTCATCTTTTCATAATCCAGCGTGCAGACGCGGAAATAATAGTCCTCAAACTCCTCGGTGCTCATGCCCGCCTGCTGCGCCATGGCCGGGGTGGGGTAGCGCATGACCACCCATTTGGTGTGCGGCACGCGGATTTCCGAATGCACGGGGTGGTTGTAATAGACGTTGAACAGCTTTTTTTGTTCCTGCGGCACATCGGCTGCTTCGTAGCTGTTTGATCCGCCCCTGATGCCGATATAGGCCTGGCACTCGCTCATGCGCTTGCCGTCTATGGACGCCATCCACTGCCACTGTTCCTTGGTCGCGCCCATTTGCAGCGCGCGCTCCACTTTAAGGTTCACAAGGTTGACCGCCGGCACGCCGCCCGCCCGGTAAATTTCTTCGATCAGGGCGCAGGTAAATTCCGGCTCGATGCCGCGGTCTTCGATCAGTACCCTTTCGCCCTTCTGCACGCGGCAGGAATAGGCGATCAGCTGTCTGGCAAACTGTGTGATGCGCGGGTCTCTCATGATAGAATTCCTCCCAAATTTATTTTTGCTTGCTCAGGCGCCGCACGATGGGGCGCTCAAACAGGTAAGTGACGGCAAAGCTGATGAGCAGCGCGCCCAGATAACACAGCGCCACATAGCCCATCTGCCACACATAGTCCCCTTCCTGATGGGGGACGGGCGACGAAGAATGCGGGATGTCCCAGTTTTTCAACTGCACAGCGAACACCTGATGCCAGATATAGAACTGGTACGACACGGCGGACAGCACATGGGTCACGCGGTTGCCGAGGAGCAGCCTTAAGCCCCCAAGGCTCAGGGGCGCGGATACGAACATCACCGACAGGATAAGGGACAAAAGGAACCGCCTTTTCATTTGCCCCAGGCGAATCATGTACACGCCGTTTTCCGCCGCCTGCTCCATGAGCAGGTGCCGCAAAAGCAGCACGGCCACCGCAAAGCACGCCGTCATCATGATGCGCGTCCACACATCCTCTCTGGTCTTTTTTTGCAGCGCCACATAGCAGGAGGCAGCTACAAAGCCGTTGGCGTACACATCCAGAAAGGCGGGCATCTGGTTAAGAAGCAGCGCGCTGTCTTCAAGCGTCGCCGCATAGCCGCGAAACAGCAGCGCGCAGCCCGTCATCAGCGCATAGGTCAGGATGGGCTGGCGGCGGAACGCGCGCCCTAAAAAGGGAAAGATCAGATAAAACTGCATTTCCACCGCCACCGTCCACAGCGCGCCGTTCAGCGGCGTTGCGTGCAAGGTGGCGCGCGAAAAGGGAAAGGTAAAGATAAGGTGGGCCAGCACATCCCTGGCCATGTCGCCGCCCGTCCGATAAAACCCCTGCGGCAGCGCCACAAAGACGAGCATCACAAGGATGCACAGGTAGTAGCTGGGCACAATGCGCAAAAGGCGTTTTTGATAAAACGGCCGGACGGCGGGCGACGCCGTCCCCTTTTCTTTGGCCAGCGCATAGGGCATGTAGAGAAGAAAACCGGACAGGAGCAGCATGCCGTCCACCCATAGGTAGCCGGAGCGCAAAAGATAATCCGTGCTGACCCAGTGCCCCGCAACATCAAAGGCGGGCGTGAGCCAGCTCTGCTGCCAGATATGGAAGGAAGCCACCATGAACACCATCAGCGCCCTCAGGCCGTCCAGCGCCGGGATATACCCCTCCTCAGCCGCCGTCTTCCTGTAATACCATGCGATCAAGCGCTGCATATCAGTCCAGCCTCGTCATCTTGTAGAGCTTCTTGGTCTTTTCTTCCCGCAGCGTCATGGAGTTTTTGGTCATATGCGTGATGTTGTAGGTGTACGCCAGCTTATCGGCGCTTGCGCCCGTGCTGACGCGGTAGATCTGCCCGGAAAAATACAGCTCTTTGCCGTCGATCACACAGGTGCCGTCTTCCTTAAACTCCATCACCACGCCCTTGGTGCTTTGCCATCTGCCCAGTATTTTGTAGGCATATCGGTCCAGCTTGCGGGCAGCCACATCCTTGTAATCGAGTATCATGCGGTAGTAGGGCAGCGCCGCGTAGGGTTTGCCCTCATTATACAGCTTTTCGGCCAAGCGGTACACGGCGTCCTGATAGATGGCCTTGATGTCGGCATACTGTTCGCCGGGGTTTTCTTTGTCCAGCGGGGTCAGAAGGTCTACCGCCAGCTGGTAGTCCCTGTCTTTGACGGCCTTTTGGGCCTGCTCGTAGGCGTCGCTGTAATACTGGTTGAGGGCGCTTTCGGCGCGTTCGTCCGCATCCTTGTAGCCTTTGAGGCCGCCAAACAATTGCGCCGCCGCATGGAGGTCGCCCGCCGCAAGGCTTTCTTCCGCCGCCTCATAGGCGGTGGTCTCAAACAGCGCTTTGGCTTCCGGGTCTTCCTGTATCTCTGACAAAAAGTTCGCCGCTTCCTTTTTTTTGCCCTCTTCCAGCAGCTTTTTTGCCTCCGCAAGCCTGCACTTTCTGTACAGGGAGGGGGCGTCGCCATAATCGCCGAGGGCCTTGAACAGATCTGCGGCTTCGCTGATCGCCCCGGCCTCCATTTTGGCTTTCGCCATGTCAAGCCGCGCCATAAGCAGCGTTTCCCCGCTGTCTTCAAAGCCGTTCAGCGCCGTCAGCTGCTGGATGGCGCTTTCATATTCCCCCTTTTGCAGCGCCTCCCTGGCCCGCAGATAGAGGGCCTTGTTCATTTCGTCGCGGCTGTTTTCATAGTCGCCGAGCTTTAGGAATATCTCAATCGCCCGGTCATAGTTCTTTTCATCCCGCGCGCTGAGGCCCGCCTCGTAATAAGCGGCGTTTGCGAGCGTATCGGCGTCCTGATAGCCGCCCGCCTTTTCAAAGAGCCGCGCGGCGGCTTCCATTTCCCCCGCTTCTTTTTTCACAAGGCCCGCCTGATAGCTGGCCTCCTTTAATACCTGATCGGCAAGGGGCACGCCGTTCGCCTGTTCCAGAAGGGACACAGCCTCTTCAAAGGCGCGCACGCGCATCTTTTCAACGCCCATGTGGTAGGCGCATTCCGCACTGCGGCGCGCCGAATCCTCATAGGTGGATATTTTATCAAACATCGCCTTGGCCGCTTCATACTCGCCCGCCTCCATCTTCTGCACGGCGGGGCGGTACAGGCACTCGGTGGCGCGGCGGAAAGCGTCGCGGTAATCCCTGACGGATAGGAACTTTTCGGCGGCAAGGTCAAAATTGCCCTGTTCCAGCAGCTGTTCGCCCCAAAGGTAGAGGGCCTCCGTCCGTTTACGATCGGCCTCGGCGCTGCCGGGCAGCTGCGCAAACAGCCCGGCCGCCTTTTCATAGTCCTTTTCCTCCATGGCGGTCATGGCGGGTTTCATCAGGCAGTTTTCGGCCAGCACGGCGCTGTCGCGGTATGTGCCAAGCGACAAAAACTTTTCGCGCGCCGCCTCAAACTGAAGCCCGTCCATCAGCTTTTTTGCCCACAGGTATTCGCTGTACCGCGTTTGCTCGGCGGCATCCTGATAGCCCGCGACCTCGCCAAACAGGCTGATCGCGCTTTCGTAGTCTTCCGCTTCGCGCATCTTTTCGGCGCGCAGATAGCGTGCCTCGGTGGCAAGCTGTCGGCTGTCCTCATAGTCCTTGAGCGCGTCAAAGCCTTCCTGCGCGGTTTTAAGCGACGTCAGCGTCCCCACGCGCATGGCTTCCTGGGCGGCCCGATAATCGGCTTCAACGGCGCGCTGCGCGCTGTCGCGGTAGCTTTCAATGTTGAGGAACGCGGCTTTGGCCTGATCGAACTCCTTCATGGCCAGCAAGCGGTCGGCCTGATAGTAGCGGAAGGCCGGGATGCCGTGAAAACAGACGCCGTACCCCGCAAGGCCCGCGGCGGCAAGGGAAGCGAGGGCGATCATGGCGCGTTTGCGCAGTTTGCCTGCGCGCTGCGCCTGCTCCCGGGCGTCCTTTTCCTGCTGCTCCTTTTCTTCGCGGAGCCTGCGCGCCTCTTCCTCCCGCGCGTTCTGCTGCTCGATCAGGATCGTTTCCACCGCCGCTTCGTTATAGCGCGTAAACACCTCGTGCTTATCGCGCCGGCAGCGGCTGCACTCGGCATCGCCCGACGGGTTCGGGCGGCCGCACACGCACAGCCACACCGCGCCCTGGTTGCGCGGATACCCCATCGCGTCTTCGCCCGCCAGCGACCGCAGCACCTGAAGCTGCGGGCCCCTTGAAAGGTCGTTGGGGGTATAGTCCACCATGTCCTCCGGCCTGCGCCGCCAGACGGTGCCATCCCTGAACCAGACCTTTTCGATGATAAAATCCATCGCGGCGCTGCGAAGGCCGTCCTCCACCTCCACCACGATTTCAAAGGCGCTGCGCGGCTGCGCGTCCAGCCCCTGCACCCTTTCCAGCTGGCGTGAAAGGCGCGCGCCCTCCTCGTCAAAGCATAAAAAAGCCGCCAGCACCGAAGTGACCGGCTTATCCCCCAGGTTGAACAGCTGCAAAGAAACGCTGGGATCATCCTCCCTCGGCAGCTTAAAATGCCATAATTCAACCGGACAGCTGAGATCGATCTTCATCTGGAAGCTCCTTCTATGATGCAGGTTCAGCACGTTCAAAAAGCCCGGAAGCCAAGGAACAAATGCGTCAAACGAGGGAGTTTAGTAAAACCCAAATGACCGGTGTTTGACGCTTTTGTGACGCAGGAAGCGCATTTCTATCAATAGAAATGCGCGGTTGTGGGTTTTTTCAGCGCGCTGAGGGCGCGGATGTACCCGTCCCTGTAAATTTCGTCTTACTGGCGCTGCAAAGACATCTCCACCAGCGTTTCGCCCATGAAAGAAGCGGTAAACAACACCGAGCCGTCTCCTGTCGGCACGGAATAATACAGCGTCTGCGCGCCGTCATGCTGCTCCAATTGGCCGTAGGGCTCCGCCGGGTTATCCATCGCGCCGTACAGCGTGACGCTTTCCTTGCTCAGCGTTTCCGCCTTGTTTTCAAAGCGTTCCAGCACCATCAGCATGGTTTCGCCGACGCCGGTGCCGCGCGGGCCCTGCAAAGCGCCGTGCACCACCGCGCTCTCGGCACGCAGGAAGGCCCCGTCCTTATAGGAGAAGGTGATAAAGATATCGTTCCACTGTTTGGTGACCAGCGTCTGGCCGTTGCTGTCGTCCAGCTTTTCCTCGGCATTGGGCGCGCCCAGCAGCGCTTGGGCGCTTTCGGGCGTCATGTCCAGGAAGTCCAGACCGCCAATCACCAGATCCTCCCGCTGCATGGGCGTGGGGGCCACGGTGCTGAAAGCGAAATACTCGTTCTCTTCCTGCAGAGCGGCCAGGGTGTTCAAGTGCTGCTCCGCTTCCGCGGTGGGCACCTGTTCGCCGCCGAAATAACGGATGGCCGTCACAATGCCGCCCTCCACGGTGAACAGCACGCCGGAACGGTCCACAGTGCCGCCGTTTGCGGCATAGACGCCGTACTCGATCAGCGACACATCCTGCCCGTTGCGGTAGAGGACGCCGGTCATCACCACCTCCGGCAGCGTGCCGCGCAGATACAGCACGGCCATATCCTTGGAGCCCTTCAAATCGGGGTTATCGTTGGGGAAAGCATCCAGCACGGCGCCCGCCGCCACGGTGGCGATCAGGTTGCGCGGGCCGGTCAGCCCCTGCACCTCGATGGATTCACCGTCGATGACCGCGCCCGTCAGCGTGGTGTCGGCGCTCAAATCCTTCCCGGCGGCGGACAGGGAATAGCCCCTGCCCTCCCAGACAAAGCCGTTCTCTGTCTGTTTTACTTCCAGATGGTCGTCGATGGCGCGCTTGACAAGGCTCTCCGTCCACTGGTTCAGGTCTTCCAGGGCAAGGGGCTTCATCTCCTCCTCGGCGAAGGCCAGTGATCCCATCATCACCAGCGCCAGCAGCAATCCCAACAGTTTCTTCATTGTTTTTCCTTTCCCCCGTTCGGGGCGTTCATTTGCGCCGCTTTCCCGCACGCGCTCTTTATCTTTTTTCTCGGTGAACCCCATCGAAAGGGCCGCCGTGGGGCACACATTCACACAGTCGCCGCACCGCACGCACTCAGGGTGGTTGACTTGCTTCGTCGGGTCAAGGCACATCCCACACGCCCGTTTGCACGCGCCGCAGCGCACGCAGGCGCTTTCGTTAAACCGCAAACGGTACAGCGCAATGGGGTTCATGACGCCGTACATCGCGCCCAGCGGGCACAGGTACTTGCAGAACGGGCGGTACAGCACGATGGACAGCAGCACGACGGCCGCCAGAATGCCGATCTTCCACCAGTAGAGAAGGCCCACGCGCAGGCGGTTGGCTTCCGGCAGCACGTTCTTGGTGATGGCCGCCACGTTAAGCCCCGGCAGCGGCGCAAGGCCGCCCGCCGGCAGGTTCTGCGCCGCCATGTTCTTAGGCCCCAGCCTGTCATACAGCACATGGGGGATGCCCGCTTCCAGACTGCCCGCCGGGCACACATACTTGCAGAAATACGGAGAGGCGTCGCCGTTCTGGCTCAGCGCCATGGGCAGAAGGATCACCAGCAGCACGAGCAAGACATACTTAAGATACCGAAGCTGCTTATCCCCCTTGAATGTCTTTACCTTTTTGACAAAGGGAATCCTGTACAGCAGCTCCTGTACCAATCCAAAGGGGCAGAGGAAGCCGCACACCATGCGGCCCATCAGCGCGCCGAAGAGCAGCACCATACCGAACACATAGGTGGACAGTGCAAAGGCGCGGCTGCCCAGCACCGCCTGCAAGGAGCCGATGGGGCAGGACAGCAGCGCGCCCGGGCACGAGTAGCAGTTAAGGCCGGGCGAGCAGACCGATTTCAGGCTGCCCTGATAGATCTTGCCCGCCGCAAAGCCCGTCACATAGCTGTTGGTTACAGCGGCGAAAAACAGCTGGATGGCCCGGCGGTGTTTCACGCGCCGGGGGCGTTTTGTGTTAGCCAATGCCGATACACTCCAAACAGATGTGGGTGGCCTTGTTGAGAACCACCGCCAGTTCTTCGGACAGAAGGCCGATGCCCATCAATACAAGGGCGGCCAGCGCCGCATAGCGCCACGCGGTGTTACGCCGCATTGTCTTTCGCGTTCGCCGTGTCGATGGCGTTCAGCACGTCATCAATGGTCTTTGCCCAGTCTTCTTCGGCCATCGCGCCTTCGATCATGTGCACCATCTGGCCGTCGCCGTCCACAAAGAGGGTGGTGGGGAAGGCCTTCAGCCCGATCTGGCCAAGGATGGTGTACAGAATCTCGTCCGGCACAAGGGAGGGGTAGGTGATGCCCAGGCTGTCGCAGATATCCTGCCCCGCCTTCATCTTTTCGGGCAGACGCACCAGCTTGCTTTCTTCCACCTTCACGGTGTCGGGCATCAGCCCTACGATGGAAATGCGGTCCCGATACCGTTCGGCCAGCTTGTTCAGCGCCGGCAGCTCGCCCCGGCAGGGCGGGCACCAGTCGGCCCAGACGTTGATCATGATGGGCTTGCCGTCAAAGACGGAGGCGTCAAAGTCCTGCCCGTAGATATCCACCGTTTTCACCATGGCGAAGTAGTTGGGAAAGGGCGTGGCTTCGGGCGCGGCGGCTTCCGCCGTTTCAGCAGGGGCAGCCTCTTTGCCCGGCTCGGCCGCAAAGACCATCGCGTTAAGGGACAAAAGCATCACAAGGGTTGCGCAAAGAGCAGTCAGTTTTTTCATACATAAACCTCCGTTTTATCTGCGGTAACCTTGGCATACAGAAGGGGGGCCGGGGGCACCGCGTCGTTGCCTAAATGGATGGCCTTCAGCAGTTTTTCGCGGGCTGCGTCCAATTGGTCGCGCTTGTTCACATGCAGCGTGGCCAGCGGCTCGCCCTTTTCCACACGGTCGCCGATGCGCTTGTGCATGATGAGGCCGACGGCAAGGTCGATGGTGTCTTCCTTGCTCAAGCGCCCCGCGCCCAGCATCTGCGCCGCGGTGCCGATCTGTTCGGCATCCATGGACACAATATACCCACTTTCGGGGCTGAGCACTTCGATCCTTTCCCGGGCGGCGGGCAAAAGGCCCGCATCGTCGCATACGCGCGGGTCGCCGCCCTGCGCCGCGATCATTTCTTTTAGTTTCGCAAGGCCGCGCCCGGAGTGCAGGGCGTCCAGCAATTTTTCGCGCGCTTCCTTTTCGTTTGCGCACACGCCGGAGGCTACCAGCATCTGTTCGCCCAGCGTCAGCGACACGCTGAGCAGGGGGCCTTCCACCCGGCCCGACAGCATGTCGATGGCCTCTTTCACTTCCAGCGCGTTGCCGACGTGCGATCCCAGCGGTTCCTGCATGCCGGTGATCATGGCCACCACGCTGCGGCCGTTCAATGTGCCGATGTCCACCATCGTTTTAGATAAAAGGATGCAGTCTTCCTTGGTTTTCATCAGCGCGCCGGAGCCCACCTTGACATCCAGCACGATGGCCCGCGCGCCGCCCGCCAGCTTTTTGGACATGATGCTCGACGCGATCAGCGGGATGGAATCCACCGTGCTGGTCACGTCGCGCAGCGCATACAGGCGCTTGTCGGCGGGCACAAGGTCTTTGCTCTGCCCCACCACGCAGCAGCCGACGGAGCGGGCGATGCCCACAAACTCGTTTTCGGGCAGCTCCACGCGCATACCGGGGATGCTTTCCATTTTATCGACCGTGCCGCCGGTGTGGCCGAGGCCGCGGCCGCTCATTTTCACCACCTTGCCGCCCGCGGCGGCCACAAGGGGCGCAAGCACCAGCGTCGTGGTATCGCCCACGCCGCCGGTTGAATGCTTATCCACCGGCACGCCGCCCACCTCGGGGGCCAGCATATGCCCCGTTTCGGCCATGGCCATGGTCAGGCAGGCCGTTTCTTTGGCGGTCATGCCGTTTAAGCGGATGGCCATCAGCATGGCGGCCAGCTGATAGTCCCGGCTGGCGGGATCGGCCGCCTGACGGGCAAAATACGTCAGCTGATCCCTGTCCAGCTCCCGGCCCAGCTTCTTGGCCTCAATGACGTGTACAAATTCCATCATAGTCCCCGCCTTACGTTATACTGCGTAAAGTATAGCATGAAGTCGCATAATCGTAAAGATTTGTAACAATTTTAGCGTCCCTCGGCGACCAGATTGCCGTTCCTGTCAAACAGAAAGATCGCATCCTCCTTTTTGGGGTGAATCGGTTTGGATTCGTGCCAGGTAAGATCGGCCTGGCGGCCCGCTCCGCCCACGATGAGCATGCCCTCCAGTATCGTCCCTTCGGGGAATACAAACACTTCGCCGCCCTTTTGGGAATACAGCACCGCGCCGCTTAAATCGCCCCGCCCGTCCAGCGTAACCGTTTGGCTCTCCTTGTCCGCCGACAGCGAAACGTCGTTCAGTACCTTTGGTCCAAGCGGCAACAGCGACGCCGTAAGCCCCCGCCCTGTTTTTTCCGCCAAAATGCCCAGCTGCGCCTGCTGCGTCACCTTCACCGCGGCGGGGGCCAGCAGCTTCATCACCTGCGGGTGGGCGGAGTTATTGTCCGCCGTGGTATCGGCGGAAATGACGGCCAGATCGGGGGCAACGGCGCGCGCAAAGGCGGGCAGCGTGGCGTCGCGGTTGCCGTGATTGCCCACTTTCAGCACGTCCGCCTTAACATCCACGCGCTTATTCAGCAGCGTCTGTTCCTCCTCAAACTGCATATCCCCGGTAAACAGATAGGTTACGCCGTCCACCTTTGTTTTCAGCACCAGCGAATTGTCGTTGTCGTCAAACGTGTTTTCTTCGATGGGGCCAAGCACATCCAGCCTCAGCGTACCAATGGTAACCGTATCGTCGAAGCTCAGCATCACCGGCTCCCACCCCTGCTTTTTCGCGGCGGCCGCCGTTTTATGCTGGCCTTCTTTGTTGCGTTCGCCGATGGCAGCGCAGTACACCCTGTCCACCTGAAAAGCCTGTCGAAGGGCATTAAGCCCCCCCACATGATCCTGATGCGAGTGGGTCAGAAATAGCGCGTCCACTTTGTCAGCGCCCATGCGCCGCAGCGCGGCCAGCAGCTTGGGTGCGCTCTCCTTGCTGCCGGTGTCGATGAGCGCGGTCACGCCCTCGTGCCGGATGATCGCGGCATCCGCCGCGCCCACGTTGACAAACAGCACCGCATTCGGCGCTTCGCAAAAAGCCGGCAGCGCAAACAGCAGCGCAGCCGGCAGCAATATACGGATCAGTTTCAGAAAAGCCTTATTCATTCGTCCCTCCGGCGGGGCATCCCCCACTCGAAGTATACGACAGCCCCTTTTCGCGCGTCAACCCTTCATGCCACCCCGCGCCACCCCATTGACAATCTGCTTCCTCGCAAAGAAGAACAGCAGGATCATGGGCAGCACCACCACGGAGGAGGCGGCCAGCAGCAGCTCGTTGTTGGAGCCGACCTCGGTGGTAAAGGTGTAAAGGCCAAAGGGCAGCGTGCGGTTCTGATCCTTTTTGATCACCAGCAGCGGCCACATGAAGCTGTTCCACGACGCCATGGCGTTGAGCAGCACGATGGTCACCAAAGAGGGCTTGGCGATGGGCACCATCACCTTGCGCAGATACCGCCAGTTGCTGCACCCGTCCACCCGCGCCGACCAGTACAGCCCTTCGGGGATGGACTGGAAGAAGTTGCGCAGGATATAGGTGTAGAAGATGCTGCTGGTAAAGGGCAGGATGAGGGCGTACAGCGTATCGTTGAGGCCGATCTTGATGATGGTGGAATAATTGGTGATGACCAGCATTTCAAAGGGCACCATCATCATGGACAGGAGGAGGGAGA
The DNA here is from genome assembly GCA_964522425.1 of uncultured Oscillospiraceae bacterium. Taxonomy (GTDB): domain Bacteria; phylum Bacillota; class Clostridia; order Christensenellales; family Aristaeellaceae; genus DTU024. Next base: position 4,491 of record CAZFUT010000040.1, on the reverse strand, counting down.
AGATCACTTCACGCCCGGGGAACTTGAGACGCGAAAAGGCGAAGGCCCCAAGGATGGTGGTAAAGGTGGTCAGCGCGACGGAGCTTAAGCAGGTAATGACCGAGTTCATAAAGTACCGCGCGAAGGGAGCCGTTTCAAAGGCCACGACAAAGTTATTGAAATTGGACCAATTGCGGGGCGCCATGCTGGGCGGGAAAAGGTTCATTTCCGCGCTGGTCTTAAAGGCCGACGACAGCATCCAGTAGAAAGGGAACACCATCACCAGCGCCCCCAGCGCCAAAGCAAGGTAGCGCAGCGTGCGCGTCAGAGCCAAACGAACCTGATAGGCGTTTTTCATTTTCTTCTCTCTCCCCTCAGGTATAGTTCCACTTGCGCTGGATGAAGCGCTGCAGCATGGTAAACACGAAAATGAACAGGAACAGCACGATGGCCGCCGCCGCCGCGCGCCCCAGCTCCAGCCGCTGGTGCATCATTTCGTAAATATAGTACACCACGGTATACATATTGTAGGCGGGGCCGGGGTTGCCGTTAAACAGCACCGTCACCTCGGTAAACACCTTAAAGGCCGATATGCTGTTGATGATGAGCACCAGCCCGATGGTGGGGGCAAGCAGCGGCACGGTGATGCGCCTGAAAATGCGCAGGGGCTTGGCCCCGTCCACCTTGGCCACCGTATAGTAGGTTTCATCGATGTTTTGAAGGCCGGACAAAAGCAGAATGATGGTAAAGGGCAGCGTGTTCCAGACGCCGAAAATCACCATCACCGGCATGGAATTGGCCGACACCTGCAGCCAGTTGACGGGCGTGCCGCCAAAGAGCGCGATGATGGCGTTGAGAATGCCGAAGTTATGGTTGAATATCCAGCGCCACACAAGGCCCACCGCCGTCACCGACGTCACCATGGGCAGAAAATACGCCGTCTGAAACAGCGCGCTCAGCCGCAGCTTCTGGTTGAGCAGGTAGGCGATCACCACGGCCAGCACGGTGGTCAGCGGCACGGTGGACAACACATAGGCAAAGGTGTTGTACAGGCCCTGCATGAAGTAGTTGGACGTGCCCTCCACGCCCTTTAACACATACTGGTAGTTGCCAAAGCCCCAGCCGGTAAAGGAACCGTCTAGCTTATACCGTTCCTGAAAGCTCATGACGACCACGCGCACGATGGGATAAAGCGTAAACACGATAACGCCGACGGAAAAGGGCAGCAAATAGTCCATCGGCTCTAAAAAGGCGGCCAGACGCACCCTGCCGTCCTCGTTCAGCCTCACCCATGCAAGCAGCAGCGCCAGCATCAGCCCCAGCATCACGCCGCCCGCTATCATCAGCGCCGAGCTGTAATACATCAGGGGATAGCCTTTGGTGGTTACCGGCAGTTCCCTGCGGATATGCGACAGGCTGAGCGCCTCCTCATTGGCCCGCATGGCGTCCAGCACAGCGCTGCGCGCTTCGTCCTGTTTTTGTTGTACGCCCTCTTCAAGCGCCGCGAAGGCTTCGGGCGAAACCTTGTCTTTGAGCGCGGACAGCACGGCGGAGGAGATCAGCTTCAGCCCTTCCTCGTCCGTTTTGCCCTCGGCGATCAGCGCCTGCAGGCTGTTTTTAAGGCCGCGTTTTTTACTGGTCACCGCCTGGTTGACGGTTTTCGCGTCCTCCCCTTCGGGCAGGCTCTCCAGCAGGATGCGCTTGACGCCGTCCAGCCCCTGCTGGTGCAGCGTGGCCACGCGGCTCTCCCTTCGGAACCCCTCTGCCCTCGCGCGCAGCGCTTTGCGGCCATAGATGCCGCCCGCCATCAGCAGCGCGCCCAAGAGGCCGAATATCACGATGTGCCAGAGGATGCGCTTGACGCCCGTCCGCCGCTTTCTGCGCGGGAACAGGTCAATGCCCGGCTGTTTGCCCGTCATCAGTACCGCCTCCCCGTTGCCCGGTCAAAGAAGAAGACGCCCTTATCCCTCAGGTTCAGCAGCACCTCCTGCCCGGCTTTTAACCCTAAGTCAAACGACAGGAAGGCGCGCATCTCCACGCCGCCGAAGCGCAGCAGCGCCATTTCCTCCTTGCCCAGCTGGTACACGCTTTCCACCCGGCAAACCATATCGCGCCCGTCGTTTTTGGCGGCAACGAAGCTCTCGGGCCTTACGGAAAGATGGATCTTGGCGCCTTCGGGCACCCTTTCTATGCCCTCGCAGGCAAAGCTGGCGCCGTCTTCCGCCACGAACAGGCCGTTTTTCACCGTGCCGGGAATGTTGTTGATGGGCGGGTTGCCCAAAAAGTCGGCCACAAACTGGTTGTCCGGCTCGTTATACAGCTCCTGCGGCATGTCGTGCTGCTGCAAAATGCCGTCGCGCATCAGCACGATATGGTCCGAAATGGACATGGCCTCTTCCTGGTCGTGGGTGACAAAGATGGTGGTCACCTGGGTTTCACGCTGGATGCGGCGAATTTCCTCGCGCATTTCAAGGCGCAGCCTGGCATCAAGGTTGGAAAGCGGCTCGTCCAGCAGCAGCAGGCGCGGCTTTTTCACCAGCGCGCGCGCAATGGCCACCCGCTGCTGCTGGCCGCCCGACAGCTCCTTGGGCCGCCTGCTCAGCAGCTTTTCCATGTGCACCAGCTCGGCCATCTCGGTGGCCCTTTTGATGCGTTCCTCCTTGGGCACGTTCTGTATTTCCAAAGGGAAACAGATGTTGCCCAGCACCGTCATGTGCGGGTACAGCGCATAGTTCTGGAACACCAGTCCGATGCCCCTTTCCTCCGGCGGCAGCCTGGTCACGTCCTCCCCGTCAAACAGTATCGTGCCGCCCGTCACCGGCAGGATGCCCGCCAGCATGTTCAGCACCGTGCTTTTGCCGCAGCCCGACGGGCCCAGCAGGCACACCAGCTCGCCGTCGCTCAGCGCCACGGAAAAGTCGTTGACGGCCTTGGTGGGGCCGAAATGTTTGCTCAGGTTCATCATTTCTACGCGCATATCATTCCCTCGTATCCTGCGGGCGGCGGCCCGGTATTTGCTGTTTTCCGCTCAAAAAGCCAAAAAGGGGCTGCCGGACAGCCAGCAGCCCCTGTCAGTAAAGATTACTTGCCCTGCAGCGCGGCGTTGGACAGCTTCACGCACTCGTCCCACGCGGCTTCGGCAGTCATATCGCCCGCGGCGGCCTTTTCGACGGCGGCCTTCAGGAAGTTGCGCACATCGGCGGCGCCGGGCACGGCGGGCAGGGTGCCGGCCACGCCAAGGTTGGCCTCGACAGCCTTCAGGCTCTGCAAAGCCAGCGTGTCCTGTGCAATGAATACCTTATAGGCGTCGGTATCCTTGGTCCAGGAGTACGGGGCCAGCGCCGTCACGGCTTCGACCCAGCCGGCGTTGACTTCGGCGGAGATGAAGTACTTTACAAATTCATACGCTGCTTCGGCGCGGGCGTCGTCCTTGTAGTAGAACACAATGGGGCCGCGGTTCCAGGAGGGGAACCAGCTCTTGGCCGGCACGGGCGCCATGGCAAAATCGAAGCCGTTGGGCTTCACATAGGGATAGCCCGCGCAGGAACCCATGAAAGAGGCGATGGTGCCGCCGTTGAAGTCCTCGGAAAAGTAATTGCCCGAGGGCTTGATGGCGAAGTAGCCCTTCTTCACCATATCGACCGCCCACTGGATCTTTTCGCGCACTTCCTTGGTGTCAAACAGCACGGTCTTGTTCTTTGCATCGATATAGCCTGAATTTTCAGACTCCATGATCAGCATCTGCACAAAGTCGGTCAGGCTGTCGATGGCAAAGCCCGGGATGTCTTTCTTTTCCCTGATGACGGCGCAGACCTTTTCCATCTCTTCCCATGTGGTGGGAACGGCAAGGCCCAGCTCGTCAAACAGCGTCTTGTTGTAGAAAAGGATGGGGCCGGTGGTGTAGGCGGGCAGATAGTGGATCAGCCCGTCCTCAAAGCCCTTGACTTCGCCGTTCATGACGCCTTCGGCGAGGGAGGTATCAAAATCCTTGATGCCGATCTCTTCGTCGTAAATGTACTGGGACAGGTCGGCCAGCTGGCCCGCGTTCACATACTTGGCGGCTTCGGACGAATAGTTGAAGATGATGTCGGGGCCGATGCCCTCGTTGACGGCGTTGTACACCGCATCGGTAAAGCCCTGAACGGGCTGGGTGAGCGATTCCACGACGATCTTATCCTGCGAAGCGTTGAAATCGGCCACGGCCTTGTTGATATACTCTTCCTGGCCCTTGGTGAAGGTGTGCCAGATGGTCACTTTGGTCTTTTCCTCGGCCACGGCCGACACCACGCCCACGAGCATCAGCGCGACCAGCGCCAAAGACAGCAGTCTGATCAGTTTCCTCATTGCCTGTAGTCCTCCTAAAATATGTCCTTTTCGTTTGGCATGGCCTTTCCCATGCATGCACCCATAGTATACAACACGCGCGCCCCCTTTGCAACGAGAGAAAGGCGAAGGGACAGGGCCATCGCTTACGAAAAGTGAGAATTGCGCAGGAGGAAGAGAGCGAGGTCG
>CAZFUT010000039.1:0-22998 GCA_964522425.1 uncultured Oscillospiraceae bacterium | reverse complement strand
CTCGACCTTGAAAATCTCTGCTTAACAAACTATCCGAAAAAGGGTTGACGAGCCGGACAGGAGATCGAAGAACGCCTGCAAGTGCTCGGATGTGATGGATTTCAGCTTCCGGCTTCCGATGGGGAATTGCTTAATGCGCCCCACGGTACCCTGATAAGCCACCACTGTGTCGTTAGAGAGGATTTCCGGCCTTGACTTCTTCCTCGACCCATACATCCGGAAGATCAAGTATTCCTTCCCTCCGGTTGATAAACCGATCCTTTTAGACTATAATCGAATGGGATTTTGTGAGAAGCAACGGAGGAAACCGCGCATGCCCCCTCAGCCGCCCGACATGGAGATCCTGCTGCCGACCTGCAACGGCGGCCGTTTTCTGTGCGAGCAATTGGATTCCCTGTTCGCGCAGACCGATACGGGCTGGCATCTGACCGTATCGGATGACGGTTCCACCGACGGCACAGTGGGTATCCTGCAATCGTACCTTGAGCGCTATCCGGGCCGCATGGCGCTGTACCGCTCGGGAAAAAAGTTCGGCAGCGCGCGGGATCACTTTTTCGCGCTGATGCGCGTTTGCACGGCCGGCCATGTGCTGTTCTCAGATCAGGACGATGTGTGGTTTCCCGATAAGGTAAAAAAGACGCGCGCGGCGCTTGCCGACGCCGAAAAACAGTGGGGCGCGGACACCCCCATCCTCGTCTTCACCGACCAGACGGTGGCGGACAGCGCGCTGCGCCCCATCGCGCCCTCCCTCATGCGGTATCAGCAGCAGTATTTCGGGCATTTCGATTACCGCAGCATCCTGCTGCAGAACGTGGTGACGGGCTGCGCGGCGGGCGTCAACCGCGCGCTGATCGACAAGGCGCTGGCGTGCGCCGATACGGGCCAAACCATCATGCACGACTGGTGGCTGGCCGCTGTGGCCGCAAGGTTCGGCCGCATCGTCTACCTGGACGAAAGCACCATGCTGTACCGCCAGCACGGGGGCAACAGCGTGGGCGCGAAGGATGTGGGAAGCGCGCGCCATGTGCTGCGCAAGCTGGCCGATCTGCAGCAGATACGCGCTACGCTGGTCCGCAAAAAGCGGCAGGCGGACGCCTTCCTAACGGCGTATGGGCAAAGCCTGAACGCGGATGACCGCGCGTTTCTGCAGGGCTTCTGTCGGGAGCGCAGCGGGCCTGTGTTCTACTGGCGCAACCGCGAATGGATCCATGGATTTTTTCGATTGGCCGGCATGATGCTGCTGGGCTGATTCTTTACTGAAAGGGAATGTGCATGACGGATCGAGGATACAAGCGTTTCATCAAGCCGGCCGCCTTCTTCTGGGCGCTGGCGCTGATGATCTATCTGGCGGCGGGCAGCCAGTTTCACCGCATCGCGGTGGCAACGGACGCGCTGTCGCCGGCGGCCAGCGTGGGCGAGCTGTCGGAAGGCGCGGAGCTTGTTCAGCGTATCAAGGCGCCGAGCGAGCAGATCACCGGCATCGACATCATGGCGGGCACCTATGGCCGCGCCAACACCGGCACCTTGACCGTTGCGGTGCAAAACGCGGCGGGCGAAACGCTGGCCCAAAAGACAGTGGACGCCGCGCTGTTCCTGGATGGACAGTACACGAGTATTGCCTTGGATCAAACCGAGAAAACGGCAAGGCCCGGCGAAGCGCTAACGGTCAGGCTGACCGCTCAGGGCGGCGCGCCGGGCAGCGCCCTCACCGTTTTCTGGGGCAATACGGTGATGGCGGGCCGGTTCGATCTGCCGCAGGACGTGGCCCAAGAAGACCGCTTCACCCTCAACGGCGAAGCGGGCGTCGGCATGCTGTGCCTGAAGCTCAACGGCATCCGGGAGATCACCTTTTATCGCACCTACTGGATCATCGTAGCGGCCATGTTTGCGCTGCTGGCGGCTTACACCGCTTACGGCTTGAAGCGCGCCCGGCAGGGGCGCAACAACCTGGTGGCGATGATCGACACGCTGTTTACCAAGTACCGCTTTCTGTTAAAGCAGCTTGTGCTGCGCGATTTTAAGCTGAAATACAAGCGCTCCGTGCTGGGCATGGGGTGGAGCTTTCTGAACCCCCTGCTGACCATGATGGTGCAGTACATTGTGTTTTCCACGCTGTTTAAGAGCGACACGCGCAATTACCCGGTCTATCTGCTGTCGGGCATCGTGTTCTTCAACTTTTTCAGCGAGGCGGTCGGCCTGGGCATGACGTCCATTACAGGCAACGCCGCTTTGATCAAAAAGGTCTATATGCCCAAATACATCTACCCCTTATCCAAGATGTTTCTGGCTTTCATCAACTTTGCGCTGGCGCTGATTCCCCTGTTTGTGGTGACGCTGCTGACCGGCACGGCCATCCGCCCCTCGGTGCTGCTGCTCGCCTTTGACATCCTCTGTCTCTCCGGCTTTGTGCTGGGCATGGCGCTGCTGCTGTCCACCATGATGACCTTTTTTCAGGACACGCAGTTTTTATGGGGCGTTCTCAGCATGCTGTGGATGTACCTGACGCCCATCTTCTACCCCGAAACCATCATCCCGCAGCACCTGCTTACCTATTATCACATGAACCCCATGTACCACTATATCACCTTTGCGCGCATCTGCATCATTGACGGCACATCGCCGGAGCCCATGGCCTACCTGTGGTGCGTCCTCTCATCGGCCTTTGTGTTGGCCGTGGGGCTGTATGTGTTCAAAAAGAAGCAGGACAGGTTCATCCTGTACCTGTAAGGAGAAAGCGGCAGATGGAAAAGATCATTGAAGTAAACGACGTCACCATGCGCTTCCGCATGGCGCAGGACCGGATCAGCAGCATCAAGGAATACTTTGTTCAGTCTTTGCGCGGCGGCGTCAAATACAACGAGTTTACGGCCCTGAACGGCGTCAGCTTTGACGTGCAAAGGGGCGAAGTCGTGGGCCTGATCGGCCGCAACGGCGCGGGCAAAAGCACCCTGCTCAAGATCATTGCCGGCATCCTCAAGCCCACCGAGGGCAGCGTCGCCGTGCGCGGCAACGTGGTGCCGATGCTGGAACTGGGCAGCGGGTTCGATATGGATATGTCCGGCCGCGAAAACATTTTTTTAAACGGCGCGATACTGGGCTATTCCGAATCCTTCCTTCAGGAAAAGTATCAGGAGATTGTGGACTTTGCCGAACTGAAGGATTTTATCGACGTCCCCATCCGCAACTATTCCTCCGGCATGATCGCCCGCCTCGCGTTTTCCGTGGCCGCGGTGGTGGAGCCGCAAATCCTGATCGTAGATGAGATATTGGGCGTGGGTGACGCGGATTTTCAGGAAAAAAGCAAAAAGCGCATGATGGAGCTGATGGGCGGCGGCACAACGGTGTTGCTGGTGTCGCACAGTATCGGCCAGATACGGGAAATGTGCGACCGCGCGGTGTGGATCGAGAAGGGCGTTCTGCGGATGGCGGGGGACGCGAAAAGCGTGTGCGATGCGTATGCAGGCTAAGCACATTTACAAAAGTGAACAGGATGGGATGGGGGCAGAACAGCGTTTGCGTCGGGTGCTTTTGATTTATCGCGCCATGATTCCTTCTGTTCGGCTGTGCGGCCATTGTCAGATGGAATATCTGGCGCAAACCGGTAAGATAGAATATCGATCGATACAGGAAAGCAAACTGAAAAGGTCTGATTTGAATTGGGCGGATATCGTTCTTTTGGGTCGCCTTGACAGTTGGTACGAACGAAAACTGGCCGAAAAGCTGCATAAGTCTGGCAGGTATTTGATCTATATCATTGATGATGATTTGTTGAATGTCCCCCCCGAAATCAGCAGTGCCGCCTATTACAGCCAAAAAAGCATACAAGAGAACATTCGCAGCATGATAGAATTAAGCGATGCGATCATGTCCCCCTCTCCGCTGCTGCTTCGAAAGTATGCGACAGATGGGCGGAAGGCCATTCAAATCGAGGAACCAGCGCTTGATCCTGTGCCATACATTCCCCACGACCCAAGTAAGTCGGTGAAAATCGGCTTTGCCGGGTCTATTGACAGAACAGGTGATATTGAGAGTATTCTGAAAGATGCGTTAATTCGCATCAAAAAGGAATTCGGCAGCAGGGTGCAGATTGAGTTTTTCGGTGCAATCCCCTCCTTTGCGGCAGAGGTGGATGCGCGCTGTATTCCTTACTGTGATTCGTATGAAGATTACCGACAAACGCTCAATCGTTTGGAATGGGATATCGGTCTGGCCCCAATGCCGGACACGCCGTTTCATGCCTGCAAGCACTATAATAAATTTATTGAGTATGGTGCGGCGGGGATTGCCGGAATCTATTCTAGTGTCAACCCTTATTTACGTTTACAGCAGAAGGCAGAAGCTGTACCGGCGCTCTTTTGTGACAACGCATCAAAAGAATGGTATCAAACACTAAAGGGAATAATAAGGGATCGCGTTTTGATAGAAAAGAAGCGTTCAGATACTGTTGATTACGTCCGTAAAAAAATGGGAATTGGTATCTGTGTAAAAAATCTGTATCCTCAAATATTTCCTATATCAGAAGAGGTTTCTATGCAAATTAACGTTAATTTTTTTCTTCTAAAGCTATTTAATTTCTGGAACAGAGGGATTACTCTCAACATACATAGAAAAAATTTCGCCAAATGGCTTATTAAAAAAGTATTTACACGTTTCAATCATCTGCTTGAAGCTGGAGGATAATGTAATGGGTATTCTATCTGAAACTGATTTAAAAAAAATGGGGTTTCTCAGCCTTGGCCATGATGTTCGCATTAGCACAAAAGCCAGTATCTATAGCCCCGAAAATATATCGATTGGCGATCACGTTCGAATTGATGACTTTTGTGTTCTAAGCGGAAATATCGTTCTGGGAAGTTATATTCATATCGCTGTTTTTTCAGCACTTTTCGGTGGAAAAGAAGGTATTGAAATAGGCAATTTTGCTAATCTTTCTTCCCGTGTAAGTGTATATGCATTGTCAGATGACTATTCCGGAGAAACAATGACTAACCCCATGATAGATGATGCGTATAAAAACGTTGAGCACGGCCATGTATTTATCGGCAGGCACTGTATTATTGGTACAGCAAGCACCGTTATGCCATATTCTGTATTGGAAGAAGGAAGCGCATTTGGTGCATATAGTTTTATCAAAGGCAATTATCCCGCATGGGAAATTTTCGCCGGAATACCCGCTACGAAAATAAAAAAACGTTCTGATAACCTACTGCTATTGGAAAAGAAAATGATGGAGGATTTAAAGAATGCCCAGCATTAGTATTCTCATGCCCTCATATATGCATGCAGAATACATTGAGCATGCCATTGACAGCGTATTATCACAATCTTATCAGGATTATGAGTTAATTATTTCTGATGACGCTTCTACGGATAAAACTAGCAATATTTTGAACAGGTTCAGCAACCATCCTAACGTAAAAATCTATTTTCAGCCTGTTCGTTTAGGCGCAGTTCAGCAGATTAGTTTTTTGTTGCAAAAAGCAAAAGGAAATTATATTGCACTTCTTAACTCTGACGATATGTGGTTACCGGAAAAACTTCAAATTCAGATGGTATATATGCAACAAAATCCGTCTTGTGAAGTCACTTTTACTGTTGCAGATATGGTTGATAAAAACGGGATAAAAATAACTAAACAAGATAATCCCCTATCAGATATCTTTTACCAAAAAAACCGCACAAGAGCCGAATGGATGCAGACTTTTTTTAAACAAGGAAACTGTATTTGTCATCCCAGTATTCTTATAAAGCGAAGTTTATATGAAGCTTTTCCGTTAAATCCCGCATTACGGCAATTGCCGGATTATGATGTTTGGACTCGCATGTTTCAGGTTACACAACCATATATCATTCCAGATTCATTGGTGTTGCACAGGCGAATTGAGCTTACAAATACCAGTGCAGAAACTGAAAGCAATACGATAAGGTTAATGAGAGAACAGGCTTGGATACAGTATCATATGATTTCTGAAATGTCAGAAAGCTTGTTTCAGGAGGCTTTTCATGAAGACTTTGTTTTTGCTCATCCAAATAGCTCCGCGCAGTTAAACTGTGAGCGCTTTTTCCTTCTTAAAAAACAGTGTGCAACAAACGCATTTTTAATTCCGTTTGCATTAGCATACTATATGGACTATATTAGAGAGGAAGAATTCAGCCGAACCATGATTGAAAAATATGGCTATGGTAATGATGATTTCTACGTCTTCTCCTCATTACAAGATAAAGGAACGCCTTTTTCCGTTAAGAGAGGTTTCATAAATAATACTTTAAGCAAGATTGCTAGCCATATTATCCGTTAATAGTAGTTTGGGAGATTGTCAATGAAAAGCCAAGATAAAAGTAATAACGTAATACCGATCATGCATTGTTTTGACGATAACTACGTAATTCCAGCAGCGGTATCGTTTAACTCTATGCTCAGATACGCCAATAAAAAATACAACTATAAGCTCTATGTTTTGCATAATGATATTACTGTTCAGAACCAGGAACAGCTAAAGGAGGTTGTAAATCAATACGACAATGCAGAATTGTTTTTTATTAATATGCAACACCAATTTGAAGATATCTTATGTGGTTTTGAGCATTCGATAGGCCATCTTCGCAAAGAAGTGTTATATAAATTGCTTGCTCCATCAATGTTTCCTCAATATGATAGACTCATTATAACCGATGTTGACGTAGTATTTCAGGACGATATTTCTTCGAGTTATTTCGTGCTTGAATCGCACACAGGTGTATATTATGCCGGTGTGAGAGCGATTAATCCAGCAGGAACATTTTTGCGAGAATACTATAACAACAACTATAAAAATCGGCTAGACGAAGAAGAGTTTCGACAAAATCGTATTTGCGGGGGGTACCTTGTTGCCAACTTGTGCGCTTTGCGTGAAGATGGAATGGAAAAAGTAATGGTAGCCTATCTAACAGAAAACATGGGAAAACTTCCTCAGCTTGAGCAGGATGTGATCAATTTTTGTTGTCGAGATAAACAAATCATGTATTTGCCTCTAAAATATGTAGTTTGTAGCTACATGTACGATTTTATGGAGAAACCGGCAATTTGTGCCAGTGATCCTTATTACACATATCGCGAATACTATGATGCCATGTTACATCCTGTGCAGCTTCATTATGCTACAAGCACAAAACCTTGGAATCAGCCCTATAGTACAAAAGCCGAAATTTGGCATAGCGAACTTCGTTTACTTCCAATATTTTATCTTGACTTTAAAAGAAAGAATAAATACTCTGATTTTAAAGGAGAAAAAGGGCTATTTCCTTGCGCTGATATTTCTTCTCCAAATTGTGTTCCACTTCCACACTCTGATATTAAGGTTAGCGTTGTTTGCTGCTGCTACAACCATGAACAATATATTGAAAAGACATTAAAAGGTATCGTCGGCCAAAAAACCTCATTTAATTATGAAGTGATCGTGTGCGATGACGCCTCCTCGGATAGCACCCCGGAAAAGATAAATCAATTTGTGCATCAATATCCTGGATTATTTAAGAAAACGATACTCCGTAATAGGAATGTGGGCATCGGAGAAAACTATTATGAAGCTTTATCGCTAGCCGAAGGCGAATACTTAGCCATATGTGACGGTGACGATGAATGGATTGATATGAACAAGTTACAAAAACAAGTTGATTTTTTAGATAAAAATCAAGAATATACAATTGTGTGTACCGATTTTATTAAACGCTCAAATGAAAAAGATATCCGTTTTGATGTAACGAAATATATTGGATTTTTGAAACAAAAATATACATTGGAAGATTTGGTTTTCTATCGTTTTGTTGGAGCCAGTACAGTCATGTTTCGGTGGATGTTGCGCGGGCGGGTTCCCACGTTTTTGAAACACTATTCAATTATTGACTTCCCTTTGACGGTGATACATGCATCAAAAGGATATATCGGTGTACTCTCCGAGGTAACAACTATCTATAACTTTCATGCACAAAGTATCAGTAACGATAATAACCTAATCATTAACCAGTCAACCATCCTACTAAAAGAAGTTAATCAGTACCTTGGCTTCAAACTAATAAGTATCGTTAATGCGTATTGCTCAGCAGTAAATGCATCTCAAAAGCAGAACAAGCCAATGCCGATAACAGAGTTTGCGTCGTTATCAGAGCAACCAATCCAAACGTCAATATCGTCCCATTCTTTTTTACATTTTTTACATCTTCTCTATGCAAAGTATTGCCCGGAAATGCTAAAAAAATTGTACCGAAAACTGATGCCTTATGATCTCTATATAAAAATAAATAGGATCGTAAGAAAATCGTCGACAAAAGAAACGCAATGAAGTATGATTAAAGAGAGTGGTAGCATACAATACAAGAGAGAAACATCAAGAGGAACAAATGCTTAGTAAATTGATAACCAACATAGGATGGATAAACTCTCGATATATAAAAAGGACAAGTACACCATCTATAGATTTGTTGATTATCGATAATGCATTTCCGCATCCGGTTAGTGCCTTCCGTTTGGAAGAATTCACTTCATATTTACATCACTTTAAAAGAATACATGTGCTTTGCAATGGCACGTCCACTAATATGTTAAGTAGTGTGCCTTTTGAGGATATATTAATTCAATACAGAAAAAAATATCCTGAGTTTTCTAACAAAATAAGTAAAGAGCTACCAATTCTCCCGAAAAAACATACCATAAAATTTGCCTATTTTTGCTTTCTCGCTAATGCATACGCTGCCATCGATTATATTGAGGAGAATAGAATTCCTTTTGCTTTTGAGCTTTATCCAGGGGGAGGCTTTCAGATAGATTCGGTTTTTTCAGACAGAATGTTGTGGCGTGTAACTTCTTCCCCGTATTTTCGCAAGGTAGTGGTTACGCAAGATGTGACTCGTTTATATTTGTTAGAACACGGCTTCTGTGAAGAGCGTCAAGTATTAATGGTGTTTGGCGCCGTAATGCCTATAAAAAGGCCGATGCGTTCCTTTCGTTTGAATCAAAAAGATAAGGCATTACAAATCTGCTTTGTTGCTATGCGCTACACTATGGATGGTGCCGATAAAGGGTATGACTTGTTTTTAGAAATTGTTGCAAAATTTATTAGAAAGCAAGAACATATTCAGTTCCATGTGGTCGGTTCGTTTGACGCAAAAGTGATACCGTTAGGCGGTACCTCTGGTAGAATAACGTTTCATGGAGTTTTAGCAGCAGAAGACCTAAGCAGGTTTCTTCAAAAAATGGACATCATAGTTTCACCTAATAAGGATGGTGTATTAGCAAAAGGCGCATTTGATGGCTTTCCAACTTGTTCTTGTATCGAAGCAGGAATGTGTGGCGTTTTGATACTATGTACAGATCCGCTTAATCTAAATGGAGATAGATTTCGGAATGGGGAAGAAATAGAAATACTGAAATATGATTCAAGTGCGTTTGCAGAAAAAATTATGTTTTATTACTATCATCGCGATGTGTTGCATAGCCAGATAAAAAAACAGTATAAACGTATTCGAAAGCTTTATTCTTATAAGGCGCAGATGAAACCACGCATTCAAATGATTCAGCAGGAAATAAAACGCTATTCAAAAACAATGTACGAACTCACGGACACAGCGGCCCTAGAAACTTATTATTTGCAGGGGAAATTATTCTATTCTTCCTTTGCAGACAGGTTTAATCAATCAGATGTAATTGAGTTTGATATTCAAGTTTCTATACAAGATGTTTTTAAGGCTAAGATAGCGTTGGGGGATATTGATAAAAAGGAGGCATATATTTGGATTTATCTTATTGTGGATCACCGTAATGTTATTGAATTCAATCAGATTAAATATGACTCTATAAATGTTAGCATATTAGAAAGCAATGGCACTTATATGGGTAATAAATACCTATTTGAAGAAAAACCCCACTATATATACCTTGGATTAGTACGGGGAATTTCTTCAAACTGTAAGTTCCTTGAAATTGCAGGTAACATATCACCACTAAGTGATAAATAAAATAATGGAGGATACTATTGTGAATGAGAAGATATTAGTAACAAAACCTTTCTTACCGGATCGTAAGGATTTTAACAAATTGATTGATGAGATATGGAATGCAAAATGGCTCACCAATCAAGGGCCTCTTCATCAACGTTTATCCAACGCAATAAAATCATATTTAGGAATTAATGAACTGACTCTGACCGTTAATGGCCATCTCGCTTTAGAAGTAGCATTACGAGGGCTACGAATACACGGGGAAGTTATTACAACGCCTTTTACTTTCGCCAGTACAGTTCATTCCATAGTACTTTGCGGAATGACACCTGTTTTTTGTGATATTCGCGAATCGGATATGACCATTGATCCCGATAAAATTGAAACCCTCATAACTAACAAAACGGAAGCTATTCTTCCTGTACATGTTTACGGACATCCATGTGATACAGAACGTATTGATCAAATAGCTAAAAAATACAATCTTAAGGTGCTCTATGATGCCGCGCATGCATTTGGAGTAAAAAAACAAGGGCACAGCATCGCAACATACGGCGACGCTTCTATTTTTAGCTTTCACGCTACCAAGCTTTTCAATTCGATTGAAGGGGGAGCAATTGCCTATCAAGATGAACGATACTGTAAAATCTTTGATATGTATAAGAATTTCGGCATTGAAAGTGAGGAAAGCATACCATTAATTGGTGGCAATGCCAAAATGAATGAGTTTCAAGCGGCAATGGGCTTAGCTAATCTTCCCTATATGGATGAGATTATTTCCAAAAGAAAAGCCTATACTCTGCGTTATCGTGAACGATTGAACAATGTTGAAGGAATAAAAACCTTTGTTCCCGAAAATGATGCTGTAGAATACAATTACGCTTATATGCCTATTATTGTGCAACTCAACGCCAGCATGAATCGAGATCAGCTGTACGAGGCTTTACATGCTGACAACATCTTCACCCGGAAATACTTTTATCCTATTCTCAGTGAAATCGCATGTTACCGAAGCTTTCCCTCAAGTCACACTCTACCCGTTGCACATAAAGCTGGGCAAATGGTTTTATCCCTTCCTTTATATACGGACATGGGATTGGATACTGTTGATTATATTTGTGACTGTATTGAAAAACATATGAAAAAAGCTAATCCTACAAAGCATATCACTCTTAAATAAACGATTAGATTTTTAAGGCTTGCTTCCCCCCTACAAATGCACCTCCCTCGCCCCCAACAGCGCAAGGATCAAGAAGGGCAGCAGGGCGGCGCAAAGGGCGTAAAGCCCTTTTTTGACGCGCGGGGAAGGCTCGGAAAGCGAAAGCCAGAGGACGGCGTAGGGGATGCAGTCGATAAAATAGCGCGCGCCCCACTGGTAGCCGCCCACCGTACGGTGGCTGAGCAGCAGCAGCGTATGCAGCAGGAAGGGCAGCAGGATGGCGGCGTGGCGCAGCGTAAAGCGGCGGCGAACAAGCGTATAGAGCGCCGACAGGAGCAAAAACAGCAGCGCGGGGTTGGCCCAAAAAAGGGAAAAGCCGAACTCGCGGAACTTGAGCGTTCCCGCATCGGTGCGCTCAAAGGGCAGAGCCGTTAAAAAAGTCCACGCGTTTTTTGCGATGTGCGCAAAGGAAAACTGCGTGCCGCCCTGAAACGAAAACTCCGGCAGATGGTTGTGGCCGAATTCCAGCGGGGCGTCAAAGCGGATGAAGTTATACAGGGCGTAGCAGGCCGCCACGGCAAGGCCCAGCGCGATGCCCGGCCACAGCCTCCTGAGCGCGCTTCTGAAGGGGCGGCGCTTCATAAAATACAGCCCGAACAGGGGAATAAAATACAATACGTCAAAGGGCCGGCAGCCCACCGACAGCGCATAGCAGAACAGCGCGGGCGTGGGGCGGCCGCCGTCCATCAGGCAAAGGGCGGCGGCGACGCACAGGAAGGCCAGCGCCTGCGCCTGATGCCACACCGCGCCGCTGACCGCGATGGGGGCAAGCGACGAAGCGAAGCAGAAAAGAAAGCTGAGCGGCATGGCGGCAAGCGGCGAAAAGCGCCGCGCAAGAAGCACATAGAAAAGCAGGCAGGCCGCCAGCAGATAGGCTTCGGTCAGCAGCGCGTCGGGCACGTTTTGCCCGAAGATAAAGGTCAAAAAATAAATGGGAACGCTGGGCACGGGGGGGAAGCTGACAAAATACCGGCCCTTGTAGATGGCCAGCTCCAGATGCGGCACATCCTGTTCCAGCGCCGTATCGCCCGCCCGCCACCTGAGCGCCTGCAAGGTGTAGCTGTTGTACGGGGACGGCGCAAGCGGCGAACTGTTTTGCAGGCTGTGCAGCGCCGCAAACAGAAGGACGCACAGAAGGGCGAGCGCTGCCCCCATGCACCGGCGTTGGCGTGCGTTGGCCACAGGCGGTCTCCTTTCATCAAAACACGAAAAATCACAAAGTTTGCCCGCTTGTCCGCTGTCCATGCTTCTGCCGAACGTTTCGGCAGAAGCAAAAAAGCTGTCACCAGACAGGCGGTGGGAAGAGCAGCGGCCTCAAAAGCCGCTTTCCCCGCCCCAAACAAAAAGCGCCCTTTCGGGCGCTTGGCGTTATTCTTCTTCCTCTTCCATCATTTTGACGAACTTGTCAAACACCTGCCGGCTGACCTCTTCATCCTCGCAGCTGACGTAGATGTCTTCGCCGTTCTCGTCCTGTTCGATCTTGAGGATCACGACCTCGCCCTCGTCGTCGTCCCGCTCGTCCTCTTCCTCTTCCAGCGCCATCAGCACGACATAGCTTTCGCCTTCGTGGTCGAGGGTGGCAAGGTACTGGAACTCGCTCGTAACGCCGTCTTCGTCCGTCAGCTCGATGATATCGGTATCGTCTTCCATTTCGTCCATCTCGACCTCGACGGCTTCGGGATCGAGCGTCTTCTTTTCGTTGTCCATGGTTCTCCTCCTTCATGGAGGGCGCAGGCCCTCTCTATCAACAAGCGTGCGGGGCACGTTGTCTTTATCGTCTGCTGTCCAGGAAGCTTTGCAGTATCAGCGCGGCGGCGACAGCGTCCACCGTGCCCCGGCGCTCCCGCCGGGTAAGGCCGCCCTCCAGCAGGGCGCGCTCCGCCGAAACCGTGGTCAGCCTTTCGTCGATGAATTCGACGGTAAGGCCCGCTTCCTTAAGCTTTTCGGCAAAGGCCTCCACCTTTTCCGCCTGAAAGCCCTTGCTGCCGTCCATGTTCAGCGGCAGGCCCAGCACCAGCAGATCCGCCCCGGCCTTTTTCGCCAGATCGGCAAAATGCCGCGCGTCCGGCCCGTAGCCCACGCGCGCGTATACGCTGTGGGGCGAAGCGATCATGCGCGTGGCGTCGCTCAGCGCGACGCCGATGCGCTTATCGCCCACATCCAGGCCCAGAATACGCGCCATCAGCCGTTAAAGTTGCTGGTTACGTAGAAGCGCACCAGCTCTTCCAGTATCTCATCGCGCTCCAGGCGGCAGATCATGCTGCGCGCGTTGTTGTGGCTGGTGATGTAGGTGGGATCGCCCGTCAGGACAAACCCGACGATCTGGGCAATGGGGTCGTACCCCTTGTCCTGCAAGGCGCGAAACACATGGTACAGGATACTGCCCGCGGTTTCCGCCCCCTCGGTAATGGGTTTCATCTTGGTGGTGCCGTACAGTTCAGACATGGTTTCCCCCCTCCCTTTCTTCAAGGGTATTATAACGGCAATAACCCGATAAAGCAAGAAAAAATAAGGGCCTTTGCGTGCGTATTCTGTAAATAATATTCAATAGCAATGAGGGATCGGCGCGGAAGCGTGGGGCAGGGCCTTCAGCGTATTTTTTCGGCCGGGATATAGACGAAGCGCCCCTCCTTCAGCGAAAACAGCAGCTCGCTGCTTTTGATTTCTTCGCCCCTCGCCAGCTTTTCGGCCAGCTCCAGCGCGGCCGCGCCCTGCGCCGCGGCGTCGTTGAGCACCGTGCCCACCAGCGTACCCTGCTTCAGCGCTTCGCGCGCGGGCGCCGTCGCGTCCACGCCCACCACAGGCATAAAGCGCGTGCCGGAAAAATACCCCGCGGCCTTTAAGGCGTCGATGGCCCCCAGCGCCATATCGTCGTTGTTGGACAGCACGCATTCGATGCGGTCGCCAAATTCGCTTAAGAAGGCGGCCATGATCTGCTGCCCCCGGCCCTTCATCCAGCCGCCCGACTCCTGCGCCAGCCTGTCGGGGTGCAGCCCCGCTTTTTCCAGCGCTTCCACCGAATGGATGCTGCGCAGCTCGGCGTCCTGATGCTCGGGCTCGCCCTTCAGCAGCACATACTGCACGCGGCCGTCGCGGTTCTTGTCCGCCTCCGGGTGCTCAAAGAAGTATTCGGCCATCAGCTCGCCGCACATGGCCCCCTGCTGGGAGGGCTGGGTGCCCACATAGTAGGCCTTATCGTAGCATTCGATGTCTTCCTTCAGCGGTTCGCGGTTGATGTACACCACCGGCTTGCCGCTTTTTTCGCACAGCCGCGTCAGGTAGACGGCGGCGGTGCGGTCGACGGGGTTGATGATCAGCGCGTCCGCGCCGCCCTGTATCAATTCCTGCGTCTGCTCTATTTGCAGGTTCTGGTCGTTGTTGCTGTTGCGTATCTCGATGGTCGTGTGTTCGCCCGCTCTTTCGCGCAGGGCGTTCAGCACGCTCATGATAAACGTATCGGCGGTGTTGTAGATGATGACGCCGATGCGCACCTCCTTTTCGGCGGCGGCGCTTACAGGGAAAAAGGCGATACACAGCAGCAGCGCAAGCAGTTTTTTCATGGCCTTTCCTCTAATCGTTCTGTATCAGGGGGAACATCAGCCGCACGTTTTCCGAGGAAAACATATCCGTTTGCAGCACCGGCTTGCCCATCGGCAGGGGCGCGTCCCGGCCCGTCAAAAGGGCATTGGCGGCCGAGTGCCCCAGCGAATAGGGTTCGGCCATCATCATGGCGTACACCGTGCCCTTTTCCAGGTCCTGTATGCGGCGGCTGCCCGTATCGTAGCCGAACAGCAGCAGGGAAGAGGGCAGGCGCCCCTCCTCCTTCTGTTCGGCCATCAGGGTGGTGGCCGCTTCATCCATGGCGATGCAGGCCCTGGCAAAAAACAGCTCCCTGGGCGCGGGGGCGGCCGCGTCCACCTTGATGGGGGCGATGCCGCCCAGCACGCTCTGCGCGCCTTCGATGCGCCTGCGGGTGGTTTCGTCCTCTTTGGCATACACCATGGCCAGCGTGTGGTTGGCCGGGATCAGCCCGGCCAGACGCCGGGCGCCCGCCCTTTCATCCATGCGCACGGCGTTCTCCCCCAGCCCGAACACCGAGCGGTAGGGAATGCTTTTTTCTTTCAGGCATTCTTCGGCCCTCTGCCGCGTGTGCGGGGCGGAGAGAAACAGCAGTACGCCCTCCTTTGCCTGCGCCTCCTGCAGCGGCTCGCAGGCCGTATCGGCGGGCACCACCATGGTGCGCAGCAGCGCGTTCCGCTCGCGGCAGGCGGCCTGCGCCCCCTCCCGCAGTTGCAGAAAGAACCAGCCCGTATCGTCGTCCGTCACCAGCAGCAGGCTTTTTTCGTCCGGCCGTGGCGGCGCTTCACGCCACGCGAAGCCGATGTACAAAATCAGCACAGCGGCCATCATGGCCAGCAGCGCAACCGTCAGCGTGCGTTTCATGCGTCCCTTCCTCCCCGATGCAGCGGCAGGCGGACGGTCACGCGCGTACCCTCGTCCTCCCGGCTTTCAATGCTCAGCCCGTAGGCCCTGCCGTAGGTCAGCTGTATGCGCTCATGCACGTTTTTAAGGCCGATGCCGCTTTTGCCGGGCGGCAGCGTCAGCAGCGCATGGAGCTTTTCCTCGGGGATGCCCACGCCGTCGTCCTCGATGACAAAGCACAGCGTGTCGCCCTCGCGCCGTGCGGCAATGGAAAGATGCAGCTGCCCGTCCAGCGTTTCGTCGATGGCGTGGTTGAGCGCGTTTTCGGCCAGCGGCTGCAGGATCAGCTTGACCGTCCTCAGCGGCAGCACCTCGTCTTCCGCCTGAATGTCGTATTCAAATTTATCCTTGAAGCGCATCTTCTGGATGATCAGATAGTTGCGCACATGCTCGATCTCCTCCCGCACCGTGATCTCGGTGCGCCCCTTGCTGATGGATATGCGGAACAGCCTGGCCAGCGCCGATACCATCCTGATGGCCTCGGCGTTGCGGCCCCTTTCCTCCATCCAGATGATGGAATCCAGCGTATTATACAGAAAATGCGGGTTGATCTGCGCCTGCAGGGCATTCAGCTCGTAGAGCCGCTTCTTTTCCTGCTCCTCCACGATCTGCTGCATCAGCTCCTTCAGTCTTGACAGCATATCGTTAAAGGAGGAGGAGATCAGCTGTATTTCCGTAAAGCCGTCCTCGCGCATCGTCACGTCCATATCGCCGTGGCGCACGCGCAGCATGGCCTTTTCCAGCACCTTAAGGGGGCGCGCAATCAGCCCCGTCAGCATCAGCGCGACGCCCGCCGCGATCAAAGCGGCGCTGATGGCGGCGGCAAGGAAGGTCCGCCGCACGGAGGTCTGCAATTGCAGAATCTCATCCACAAAGGCGACGCCCACCATGCGCCAGCGCGTCCTGTCGAGGGAGTGGATCACGTACACGCAGTCGCGGCCGTCCTTTTCCCCCTGCGCAAGGCCCGCGACGCCCTCGGCCACCGGCGCCAGGTCTTCGGTATAAAGGCCAAGGTCGATCTGGGATTTGAGCGGGTGCATCACCATGCGGTCGTCGGGGCCGACCACGAAGGCATAGCCGCTCCGGCCCAGGGTTACGCTGTTGACCAGGCGGCTGAAATGGGTAAAGCTGATGTCCAGCATCATCACGCCCATTCTGTTCTTACCGCCCTCGCTGTAACGCGCGCCGCGCGACAGGGTGATCACGTGGGCGTACTGGTTTTCAAAGATTGCCTGCACGTGCGGCGCCGAAAAGTAGGTGGAAAGCCCGCCGCGGTTCAGCGCGTTGGTGAACCAGTCGGTCTGGGCGACGGACAGGCTTTCCGACTTCATCCGCCCGGCGGTGGAATAGATGAGCTCCCCGCTTTCATCGAACAGGGCAATGCTGTTCAGCTCCGGCGCGGAGTCCCGCAGCAGCCTCAGCTGGTCGCGCCACGCGACCTTCAGCCGCGGCTCTTCCGGCACCAGCGACAGGGCGAACTGCATGGTGTTTTGCAGCCCGTCGGTATACTGGGCAAAGCCCGACGCGCTCTGCCGCACCGTTTCGCGGATACGGTCCACCGCGTTGACGCGGATGAGCCCGGATACCCTGGGGATGATGGCGATAAACAGGAACAGCAGCGCCGAAAAGGCGCAGATCAGAAACGCCATCAGCAGCGTATAGTACAGGCTGTAACCGCGCTTTTGTTCTTTCATGCGCCGCCCTGCTTTCGCTTGACCTGCGAGGGCGAGAGGCCGAAGTGCTTTTTGAACACAAAGCTGAAATAGCTGGGGTCGGGGATGCCCACCGCCCGCGCCACTTCGCTGGTGCGCATATCGCCCTGCGCCAGCAGCGTCATGGCCCGGCTCATGCGCAGCTCGGTCAGGCATTGGTGAAAGGTCTTGCCCGTTTCCTTTTTGAACACCATGCTGAAGTAGGAGGAAGAAATGTGCAGGCGGCCGCACAGCCAATCCATATTCAGCGTTTCCATGGCGAAATTGTCGCGCAGGTAGGCCTGCGCCTCGTCGGCGATGCGCGTGCCCGCGTCGGCGCGCCGCGAGGATACGTCCTCCGCCACCCCGATATAGATGCTTTCCAGCAGCCTCTGCGCCTCCCTGGGCGGCGGGCAGCGCAGCAGCTCCTTGAGCACGCTTTCAAAGCCCGCGTCATTGGCGTCCATATCGCGTATGGTGTGAAAAAGCGCCACCATGAGCTCCATCAGATAGACGCGGTAGGCCTTGAGCGTCATGTTTTTCACGGCTTCCTCAGGCAGCAGCGATTGCAGCGCGGCCCGGATGCCCGCGCGGTCGTTGGTCTTCAGGCTCGCCAGCAGGTCGCGCACCAGCCCTTCCTCGGGCGCGGCGGCCTGCAGGCTGCCCGGCTCGATATCGGCCGCGCACAGCACCTCGTTTTTGTCGTACATGCTGCACTGGGACAGCGCCGACGCCGCCTGCTGCGCCGCCAGCGGCAGGCTGGGGAGCGCCGTCACGGTGGAGCTGAGGCCGATCATCAGCGACGTTTCAAGGTAATGCCTGATGGTGCGCCGCGCCTCGTCCAAAGCGCCGATCACCTTTTCCTGCATGGCCTGCCCGCCTTCGTTTAGCAGGAAGAGCGCGGCGATCTGCCCGTCAAAATGGAACACATAGGTTAAAAAATCACGGCCCAGCACTTCCCGCAGTATGTTGATGATGGCGAACGACAGCAGCTCCGGCTCGCTCATCTCCTCCTTCACCGACTGCGCCGTGTGGTCGGGCAGCATCAGCGCCAGCGCGTAGCGGGGGGCGGAGAGCGACACATCGTAGCTCTGCGCCATTTCCTTCGCTTTTTCGGCGGAAATACCGCCCGTCAGCAAAGAGGAAAACAGCATTTCGCGCAGCAGCGGCAGGCTGTTGTGATAGTGGCGCTTGAGCTGCACCAGGTTGCGGCGGCCGGCGAAATCCTCGTCCAGCTTTTGCTTCATGTCGGCGAGCATCCCCGTAAATTCATCGGAAGAAATGGGCTTTAACAGATACGCCATCGTGTGCAGCTCGATGGCTTGACGGGCGTACTCAAAATCGTCGTAGCCGCTTAGGATCATAAACTGCGTCGCGGGCAGCGCCTTGCGGATCTCGCGGCACATCGTCAGCCCGTCCATCAGCGGCATGCGGATATCGGTCACGATCAGGTCGGGGTGCAGCTCCTCCGCTTTTTGCAGGCCCTCCAGCCCGTTGGCGGCCTCGCCCACCACCGTAAACCCGTATTGTTCAAACGGCACCACCTCGCGCAGGCCGTCGCGTATATCGGTTTCATCGTCTACCAGCAGCAGCGTATACATGTTTTCACCTCGCTGCTATTATCCCTGTATGATGGGGCAAAGTCAATGATCCTGTTTGAAACAGAATAGGATTTTTATATTTTCAGCGAGTTTTTCATATTTCCTTTTGAGGGCGTCCCTCCTATAATGAACGATAAATAGCAGCGTTTGCTGCCAAATTCAATCAAGGAGCGTATCAACATGAAGAAACTCTTAGCTCTCGTTCTGGCCGCGGTGATGATGCTGGGCCTCGTGGCCGTCGCGTCCGCCGGGCAGAAGCCCCTCAAGATCGGCGTCTGCATCTACAAGTTTGACGACAACTTCATGACCCTCTACCGCACCGAGCTGGAAAGCTATCTCAAGGGCCTCGGCCACGAAGTGACCATCGTGGACGGCAAGAACGACCAGGCCGAACAGACCAACCAGATCAACTCGTTCATCGCCGATAAGGTGGACGTGCTGATCGTCAACCTCGTGCAGTCCTCCGCCGCCGCCACGGTCATCGACCTGGTGAAGGCCGCGAACATTCCCACCGTGTTCATCAACCGTGAGCCGACCCCCGAAGACATGCAGCTGTGGGACAGGATCGCCTACGTCGGCGCCGACGCCCGCCAGAGCGGCACCTTCCAGGGCGAAATCGTCGCCGCCATGGAAAACAAGGGCGACTTCAACGGCAACGGCAAGGTGGACTATGTGATGATCATCGGCGACCCCGAGAACGTGGACGCGCAGTACCGCACCGAGTTCTCCATCAAGGCCCTGAAGGATGCGGGCCTGGAAGTGAACGAACTGTTCGCGCAGCGCGGCGACTGGGCGCAGGAAAAGGGCCAGGAGCTGGCCGCCACCGCCCTCTCTCAGTTCGGCAATGACATCGACGTCATCTTCTGCAACAACGACGCCATGGCGCTGGGCGCTGTGCAGTCTGTGGAAGCCGCCGGCCGCACCGTTGGCAAGGACATCGCCCTGCTGGGCGTGGACGCGTTGGCTGAAGTCGTGCAGCTCGTCATGGACGGCAAAATGACCGGCACCGTGCTGAACGACCATGTGGGCCAGGCCCATACGGCCGCCGATGTCGCCATCAAGGCCGCCGCCGGCGAAACGCTCGAAAAGAACTACACCGTCGACTACGTGAAGGTGACTGCGGAAAACGCCAAGGATTTCCTGCCCACCAAGTAATCCCACTGCAACGCACGGTGCGCGCGCTCAGGCGCGCGCACCTTTTGTAAGGTTTCAGGAGGCCGCTGATGAGTGAATATCGGTTGGAGATGCGCGGCGTGTGCAAATCCTTCCCCGGCGTAAAGGCTTTGGACAACGCGCAGCTGAAGCTCCGCCCCGGCACCGTGCACGCCCTGATGGGGGAAAACGGCGCGGGCAAATCCACGCTGATGAAGTGTATGTTCGGCATCTACAAGATGGATGAGGGCGAAATATACTACGAGGGCAAAAAGGTCAGCATCACCAATCCTCTGCACGCGCTGAATCTCGGCATCGCCATGGTGCATCAGGAGCTGCAGCCCATCACCGAACGGAGCGTCGCCGAAAACATCTACTGCGGCCGCTACCCCACCAGGAAGGCGCTGGGCTTCATCCCCATGGTGGACCATAACGCCATGTACAAAAAAACCGCCGAGCTGCTGAAAAAGGTGCATATGGATTTTGAACCCCGGCAGAAGCTGGGCACCCTCAGCGTGTCGCAGATGCAGCTGGTGGAGATCGCCAAGGCCGTGTCGGCCGACTGCAAGGTGCTGATACTGGATGAACCGACCAGCTCCCTTTCGCAGATGGAAGTGGAAGCGCTGTTTACCATCATCAACCAGCTGAGGGACGAGGGCGTGGCCATCGTCTACATCAGCCATAAGATGGATGAGATATTGCGCATTTCCGACGAAGTGACCATCATGCGCGACGGCAAGTTCATCGGCACATGGGAGGCGGAGGAGCTGACCACCGACAAGATCATCACGCAGATGGTGGGGCGGGAGCTGACCAACCTGTACCCCGAGCGCGAGAACAAGCCCGGCGAAGTGGTGTTTGAGGTGGAAAAGATATCGTCCATCAACCCCCGCTCCTTCCGCAACGTATCGTTCAGCATCAGAAAGGGAGAGGTGCTGGGCGTGGCCGGCCTGGTGGGGGCGCAGCGCACCGAGCTGATGGAGGGCATTTTCGGCGTCCGTTCGCTGAAAGAAGGAAAAATCAGATACAAGGGCAAGGAGCTGCGCATTGCAAGGCCGCGCGACGCCATTTTGCGCTCCATCGCCATGCTGACGGAGGACCGCCGCGGCACCGGTATTTTCGGCGTGCTGTCGGTCAGCGACAACGTGGCCATCGCCAGCCTGGACCATTATCTGGACGCGGGCGTGTTCCTGAACCAAAAGAAGATCGAGCAGCTGGTGAAGGACAACGTGGCCAAGCTGTCCATCAAAACGCCGTCCACCAAAACGCTCATCAGTTCGCTGTCGGGCGGCAACCAGCAGAAGGTGCTGATTTCCCGCTGGCTGGCCAACGACCCCGACATCCTGATCCTGGACGAGCCCACCCGCGGCATCGACGTGGGTGCAAAGTACGAAATCTACACCATCATTTCGCAGCTTGCCAAGCAGGGAAAGGCCATCATCATGATCTCTTCCGAACTGCCCGAGCTGCTGGGCATGAGTGACCGCGTCATGGTCATGTGCGACGGCCGGATGACCGGTACCGTCAACGGCAGGGACGCCTCGCAGGAAAGCATCATGGCGCTGGCGACCCAATTTGAATAAGCGGAGGAAGAGCAATGCAAGCGGCTAACAAAGTCCCCATGGGCAAAAAGATCGGCAAACTGCTGACGGACAACATCATCATTCTCGGCATTTTCATTTTGGCCATCATCGTCAGCTTCCTCCGCCCCAACTTTCTGGGCGAAAGCAACATCCGCAACCTGCTGGGCAACACCGCGGTGCGCTTCATCATCGCCGTGGGCGTGTCGGGCTGTCTGATTACACGGGGCACCGACCTGTCCGCCGGCCGCGTCGCGGGCTTTGCCGCCTGCATGGCCGCCGTGCTGCTGCAAAAATCGGAAGCGGTCGGCCGCGTGCTGCCCGGCTTTCCCGAGCTGCCCGTGCCGGTGGTGCTGCTGATCGTGCTGGCCATCTGCGCGATCATCGGCGCGCTCAACGGCTCGGTGGTCGCCTTCTTCAAGGTGCCGCCCTTTATCGCCACCCTCGGCATGCAGACGCTGGTCTACGGTATCGCGCTGGTATCGACGGGCGCGCAGCCCATCGGCTCCCTGCGCCGCGAATACACCTCGCTGGCCACCGGCTTCATCTATAACCCCATCATTTCCTACATCGCGCTGATCGCGCTGGGCGTGGGCATTTATATGTGGGTGCTGTACAACAAGATGCGCCACGGCAAATACATGTACGCCATCGGCGGCAACGAGGCCGCGGCGGAAGTGACGGGCGTGAACGTGAACAAGACCAAGGTGCTCATCTACACGCTGGCGGCCATGCTGTACGGCCTGTGCGGCTTCCTCCTGGCGGCCAAATCGGGCGGCGCGTCGGTCAACACCGCTTTGGGGTACGAGCTGGAAGCCATCGCGGGCTGCACCATCGGCGGCGTATCGGTCAACGGCGGCGTGGGCAAGATTTCCGGCATCCTCATCGGCGTCATGGTGTTTGAGGTGCTGAAGATCGCCATGCAGTTCATGGGCCTCAAGCCCGACTACACCTACATCGTGCAGGGTCTGGTCATCATCATCGCCGTCGCGCTCGACCTGCGCAAATACCTGGCGAAGAAATAATGGAACGCAACATGAGCATCGTGCCGGAACCGCCCAAGGGCTTCAAGGAAAGGCTGTATGACAAAGTCCGCATCCCCCTGTGGGCGCTGGACATCGTGATCGTGCTGCTGTTGATCGCGCTGATCGCGGTCATCATCCTCGGCACACGCTGATATCGACTTTTTCTCCTCCTTCCTTCCATGGCTGCCGCGGTGTACGCGGCAGCCGCTTTGGTTTTGGAATTAATACCAATGAAAATCATTCATGCATCCAAAGCGGAGAGAGATTTTGGTTTAG
>CAZFUT010000038.1:0-23783 GCA_964522425.1 uncultured Oscillospiraceae bacterium | reverse complement strand
GGCAGGCCACCCGATGGCCGTCAAAGTCCGCCACCTTGGGCGCTTCGGTCTTGCACTTTTCCATACACTCGGCGCAGCGGGTATGGAATTTGCAGCCCTTGGGCGGGTTGGCGGGCGAAGGGATGCTGCCCTCCAGGATGATGCGGTCCATCTTCAGCGTCGGGTCGGGCATGGGGATGGCGCTGAACAGGGCCTTGGTATAGGGATGCAGCGGGTTTTTGAATATCTCTTCCTTGTCGCCGTATTCGACCATGCTGCCCAGGTACATAACGCCCACCGTGTCGGAAATATGCTTCACCACCGACAGGTCGTGCGAAATGAACAGGTAGGTGAGGCCATACTCCCGCTGGAGGTCTTCCAAAAGGTTAATGATCTGCGCCTGAATGGACACGTCCAGCGCCGACACCGGCTCGTCGCACACGATGAAATCGGGGTTTAAGGCAATGGCGCGCGCAATGCAGATGCGCTGGCGCTGGCCGCCCGAAAACTCGTGCGGATAGCGGTCCTTATGGTATTCCTGAAGGCCGCAGCTCTTCATCACGCGGGTGATGTAGCCGTCGAACTCGTCGGGGCTGACAAGGCCGTGCTCGCGCACCGCTTCGCCGATGATCTCCCCCACCGGCAGGCGCGGCGACAGGCTGGAGTACGGGTCCTGAAAGATGATCTGGATGCGCGGCCGCATCTTGCGCATGGCCTTTTTATCCAGTTCGAAGATGCTGGTGCCGTCAAACACCACCTCGCCCTCGGTCTTGTCGTTCAGGCGCAGCAGCGTTTTGCCCACCGTGGTCTTGCCGCAGCCCGACTCGCCCACAAGGCCCATGGTCGTGCCGCGCTTGATGGAAAAGCTGACGCCGTCTACCGCCTTCACCTGGCCTACGACGCGGCCGAACAGGCCCGCTTTGATGGGGAAATACTTTTTGAGGTTCCTGATCTCAAGGAGGTTTTGATTATTGGTGTCCATGCTGTCCCTCCTCATGCAGGTAGCAGGATACGACGTGCGTGTCGCTGAGGCGCACTTCCCGGGGATAATCGCCCGAGCAGGCCTGCACGCTGCTGTCGCAGCGATCCTTGAAATAGCAGTAATTGGGCATATTGATGGGGTTGGGCACCGAGCCCGGGATGGAATAGAGCCGTTCCACATCGTGGTTGATGGCGGGCTTGGACGCCATCAGGCCGATGGTGTAGGGATGGGCCGGGTGCAGGAATACCTCCTGCGCCGTGCCGCGCTCCACCACGCGGCCCGCGTACATGACCACCACATAGTCGGCCATTTCGGCAATCACGCCCAGATCGTGCGTAATGAGCATGATGGATGAATTGATCTTATCCTTCAGGTTCCGCAGAAGGTCGAGTATCTGCGCCTGTATGGTGACGTCAAGGGCGGTCGTCGGCTCGTCCGCGATGATCAGCTTGGGGCTGCAGGCAAGGGCCATGGCGATCATGATGCGCTGGCGCATACCGCCCGACAGCTCGTGCGGGTACATCCGATACACGCCCGCGCTGTTGGCGATGCCCACGGTGTCGATCATTTCGATGGAACGGGCCTTGACCTGCTCCTCCGTCATGTCGGGGTTGTGCAGGCGGATGACCTCGTCGAGCTGGTTGCCCACGCGGAACACCGGGTTCAAACTCGTCATGGGTTCCTGGAAGATCATGGACACGACCTTGCCGCGGATTTTTTCCATGGCCTGTATAGGCATTTTGGCCACGTCGTAGGCCCTGTCCCCCATGTTCAGGCGGATCGCCCCCTCCACCGTCTGGCCGGTGGGGCGCTGCACAAGCTGCATCAGGCTCAGGCTGGTGACGCTCTTGCCGCAGCCCGACTCGCCCACGACGCCCACCGTCTTTCCCTGCGGGATATCGAAGCTGACACCGTCCACCGCCTTCACCGTGCCGATGTCGGTATAGAAATAGGTATGCAGGTTATCGAACTCCACCACGTTGTCGGGGTCGCGCATGGCGGTCAGGTATTCCGCCTCGGGCACATTCCTGCGGGTGCGCTTTTTTTCCAGCGCGTCGGTAATCTTCCGGTTGCGGCGGCTGATTTCACGCGATTCGCGGGCGGAAATGTAGTTGCCGTCTTTTTTCCTGTTGCCGTTAAACATCATCGTCACCTCTTCATCTTGGGGTCAAACGCGTCGCGCAGGCCGTCGCCCACAAAGTTAAAGCCCAGCACCGTAAAGAGGATGAGGAAGCCGGCCGGCATCCAGATGTTGGGATAGTTGGTCACAATGTAGGGGTTGCTGGCGGCGTGGATGATGCTGCCCCAGGACGCGATGGGGTATTTGACGCCAAGGCCCAGGTAGGAAAGCGTCGCCTCGGTCAGGATGATGCTGCCCAGGCTCATGGTGCCCTGCACGATCAGCAGCGGCATGACGTTGGGCACCAGGTGCCGGAAAATGCGGCGTCTGACCCGGATGCCCGAGGCCTCGGTGGCCACCATAAAGTCCTGCTCGCGCAGCGCCAGTATCTGGCCGCGCACCACGCGGGCAATGCCCGTCCAGCCCATCACGCCCAGAATAAACATCAGCAGGAAGATGCGTAGATAGGGGTTTATCTCCATGGTGTCCATCACCGCGCCGGTGATAATCATGATGGGCCAGAAGGGGATGGAGTTGAACAGGTCCACAAACCGCATCAGGGCGTTGTCCACCCAGCCGCCGAAGTAGCCGGATACGCCGCCCACCACCACGCCGATGAAGATTTCGATCAGCACCACCACGAAGCCCACCAGCAGGGAGATGCGGCCGCCGTACATCAGGCGCGTCAGCACGTCCATGCCGTTCTGGTCGGTGCCCAGCCAGTGCTTGCCGTCGGGCGCGTGGTGTATGTCGATCAGGTGCGTGTCGGTGCTGCGCTTGATGTTGTAGGTAAGGCCCATCAGTTCGATCCGGTATTCCACATCCTGCCCGTTGGCGTCGGGGAACACCAGCCTGGTCTGCCCCGTCTCGATGGCCTTGCGGGCCGCCAGCTTAAACTCCACCGGCAGGTGCTCGCCGCTGATGGTGTTGAGGATCATGTCGCTGGCATAGACGACGGGCGTTTTCCGCCCATTCCGGTCGGCATAGATGGTGGCGGTCTTGCCCTCCGCCTCGGCGGTATAGGCCGTGCCGTCCACGCTAAAGGCTGTTTCGCCGCCCATCAGCGCATGGGCCGCGCCCACCGCCATGTCGTAGCGGGTGGTAAGCGCCACATCGTCCGCGCTGAAGGCGTCCAGCGCAAACTTGACCGCGGCCGCCACGGGCCGGGACTGGGCAATGGTCATGGCGCCGGTTTTGCCGGTAATCAGATAGCGCTGTCCGTCAAACTCAAAGGCGCTCTGCCCCGCCTTGTGCGCCGCTTCAAAGGCGGCGCGCATGCCGTCGGGCATCACAAACCCGCCCACGTTTTCATAGGCGTACATCACCTTGCGGTGGTTGACCCTGCACAGCACCGACAGCTCGTTGAGGGCGTAAAAATCCTCGCCCAGCTTTTCATAGCCGTACAGCTTCCCATCGGCCTCAAAGCCCTCGCTTTGGCGGTTGAGCGCGTGGATGAAGGCGGAGAAGGCGCGGTTCGTAAACGTTTCCCCTTCTTTGGCCACGGGCCGCAGGTCCTGCGCGTAGGACGCGCCCGCGTACTCCTTGACGGTGCTTTCCACCTTGTAGAACACGTCCGACTGCCTGTAGGGCATCAGCATGCCGCCAAGGAAGGAAAAGGCGAACATGAAAACCAGGATCGCAAGGCCGGTAATGGCCAGGCGGTTGCGGAAAAAGCGCTTTAATACCATCATGCCCGGGGACAGCACCCTCACGCGGGCTTCGTCGTCCAGCGTGCCGGACCTGTCCAGGGCCTTATTTTCGTTAACGGGCCGCTGCATGCGCTCGTCCTGCGCGGCAGTCTTTTTGTTTTCGTCCATGGCTGCCTCCTTACTGAATGCGAACGCGCGGATCGACAAGGGCGTATACGATGTCGGCGATGATGAGGCTCACCTGCGTCATCATCAGCAGCAGCACGTTGTAGAACATGGTGAAGGGGATATCGCCCGCCACCATCGCCCCGTAGGAGATATAGCCGATGCCGGGGATCTGGTACAGCGTTTCGGTAATCATCGAGCCGCCGAACATGCTGGGGATCAGGTAGCTCATATAGCTGACAAGGGGGATCAGGGTGTTGCGGAAGGCGTGGCGGTTGATGACCGCCCTTTCCGACAGGCCCTTGGCGCGGGCGGTGCGGATATAGTCGGCGTTGAGCACCTCCAGCATGTTGGTGCGGGTAAAGCGCATCAGGCCGCCGACGGAGAGCATGGTCAGCGTCACAATGGGCAGCACCATGTGCTGCGCCATATCCAGCAGCTTGCCCATGGGAGACAGCTGCTCGTGCATGCGGCCGACGATGCCGTACAGGTCGACCCAGCCGAGCTTGATGGAGAACACATACTTCAGCAGCGTGGAAAGAAAGAAGCTGGGCAGGGAAATGCCCATCAGCGCGATGAACGTCACCGCATAGTCGGTGCGGGAATACTGCTTGCGCGCGGCCAGTATGCCCAGCGGGATGGCAATGACGGTCTGGGTAAAGAAGGTGATGATGTTCAGCGACACCGAATACCAGATCACGTTGCGGAACTTGTCCGTCACCTTGATGCCGTAGTGCCAGGAGTCGCCGAAATTGCCGCGCACCGCGTCGGTGAGCCACCCGAAGAAGCCGGTAAACACATCGGTGTCCAAGCGGAACAGCGCGTTAAGCTCCGTCAGCCATTCGGTATAGCTTTTGCTGCCGGGCTGCGTAGCGCGCTGCCTGGCAATATTCTCCACAAAGGAGGACGGCAGCGCACGCATAACGGCATACACGACAAAGGCGCCGAAGAACACGATCATAGCGCCCATGAGGAGTCGTTTGATGATGAACTTGGACACAGGATCCCTCTTTCCTTTAGCAAAGGCAGGGAATAAGCCCCGCAAAGGGGCTTATTCCCGCCATGGATGCTTGATATTTGGGGCCTTACTTCATTTCCAGCAGCTCGATTTCGGCCTTCCAGCCCCAGTAGGGGGTGATGTCCTTGGTCAGCGTATCGATGTTGACGCGCTGGCTGCTGAAAATGGTGGGATTCTGGCGCTGGTAAGCAGGCACTTCCACCGCCCAGTCGATGATGATGTCCAAGCACTCCTTGTACACGTTCTTGCGGAAGGACTGGTCCTCGCTCGTGCGGGCGGTCAGGATGGCTTCGTCCAGCTTCGGGTCGGCGATGTGGTAGTGGTTGCTGTCCGACCCGCCCTTGCCCACGATATTGTTGGAGTGGTAGACCTGATACATGTCGGGGTCGATGGTGCTCTGCCAGGCCGCGCACCACAGCTCATGGGTGCCGCCGTCCAGCGCCTCCCACAGGATGTTGGAGTCGGCCGGGTCGTTGATCTTCAGCTCGATGCCGATCTTTTCCAGCGCGGCCTTGGCGCCGGTCAGCACCGCAAAGCTGGGGTGGTCGCCCTTGCCGTCGGCGGGGATGATCACCTCGTAGGAGAGCTTGGCGCCTTCTGGCGCGGCGGTAAACTTGCCGCTCGCCTCGTCATAGGTGTAGCCGGCGGCCTTGAGGAAGCCCACGGCAGCCTTCAGGGCCGCTTCGTACCTGGCTTCGCCCACCATGTCGGGGGTGTAGATGTCCTTGCCGTCCACGTCCTGGGAGAAGGCCACGCGGTAGCCGGGGTCGCTCTTCTGGGGGGCGGCCCAGGAGGTGTTGGAGATCGGGTAGTTGATGACGGAGGCGGCTTCGCCGTAGTAGCTGTCAAACGCCACGTCGCGGTAGACGGCCAGCACGGTGGCAAGGGCGCGGCGCAGGTTCTTGGACGCGTCGGAGGCCGGCTCGCCGCCCACGTTGACGGTATCCGCGTTCATGCCGATGTAGCCGTAGCCCAGGTTGTCCACCTTCACGGTGTACACGACGTCGCCCGACACATCGCCGTTGGCGTTCATCTTGGCGATGGTTTCGAAATTGTTCTTGTTGCCGGACAGATCGCCCACGTCGGCGGTGCCGGTCTGCAGGGCGGACACCACCTCGCTGGTGTCGGTTTCCTTAAACTGCATGTACTTGATCTTGGGCGCGCCCAGGAAATAGTGCTCGTTGGCCTCGAAGTACACGATGCGGTTCTCGTACTTGACAAACTTGTAGGCGCCGGCGCCCACGGGCACCGCGCTCTTGGACTCGGCAATGCTCAGGTCGCCGAAGGGGTGGCCGAACATGTTCTTTTCGTAGTCGTACTGCGCCTTGTCGCCGTAGTAGTGCAGGGGGGTGACGTTGATTCCGAACACCTTGTAGATGGCGGTGGCGTCAAAGCCGTTCACCGTCACTTCCACGGTGTAGTTGTCCAGCTTCTTGATGCCGGCGATGTTGGGCACGCCCTGGCCCTTCATCTCTTCGTCCTTGGGGCCCAGTTCGCCGATGAAGGCTTCCTTGGTGGCGGAGGCGATTTTGCCGTCGGTGGCGCTTTCGCCCGCCTCTTCCCACTTCATGGCGTTGTTTTCATACTTGGCCGTCGCTTCGGCGAAGAAGTCGTCCATCGTGGGGTACTGCTTTTCGGCCAGGTTGAAGGCCGCGGCGGTGGTGCCGGTGGTCAGCACCTTGTCCTTCACGCTGGCAAAGCCCCACAGCGCCATGGCGCCGGCGGTCTGCAGCCCGGGCTCGGCGGCGATTTCTTCCGCGGTGAAGCCCAGCTGGTCGGGCAGGTAGGAGGCGTACTGGCTGTTGACGGCGGAAGAGATGCCTTCAAGGTCGGCCTTCCACGCTTCGGTCAGCATGGCCTGGAACCTTTCCTCGACTTCCTTGGCCCAGCCGTCCTTATCGCTCCACTCGTGCTTGAGGCCGGCGGCGGTCAGGGCGTCGGCGATGGCGGCGTACTTATCGTACACGGCCGAGCTGGTCTGGGTGCGGTAGTCCTGCAGGCCCACGATCTTCACGGAGTTGAGCGTGGTGCTGCCCACATAGGCCGGGTCAAGCAGGGTGTAGTAGGTAAAAATAACGTCGTCGGCCGTCATCGGCTCGCCGTCGGAGAACTTGAGGTCCTCCCGCAGCTTGGCCGTGTACACGGTCTTGTCGGCTTCTTTATTGTATTCCACCTTCAGGTCGGCAATGCCCTTGTAGGTGTAGTCGGTGCCGTTGTAGGAGCGCGTTTCGCCCTCGATGCCGTTGAGCACCGTGCCGCCCACGCGGTCGTTGATCATCAGGTACACCTGCGTCTGGTCCGCCACGTCGCGGTCGTACGCGGTATCCGCGAAAAAGGGGCTGAATTTTTCGCTGAACGGGCTGTAGGCCACCACCAGCGGGGTATCTTCAGCCGCCAGAGCCGGGAACAGGCCCAGCACCATAACGGCGGCCAAAAGAAGGGATACCAAGGTTTTTCTCAGTTTCATAGCTTCCTCCTTTAATGAATGGGATCACAGCCGCGAATACCGGGGCGGCTGCTGATGATGATGATGGTTTCAGTATACAGATTTACAGAGGCCCTGTCAATCGTTCGACGCCTTGGTTTATTTTCTCCCAAAACACACAAACGGCCGGTTTTCCCTTATTTTTCAACGGTTTTATCCACAATGCATATACATATTCTTTTGTGTATATACAGATATATCCCGGCCGAAACAGCCGTCAGCAGCGCGGCCAGCGCCATCGGCGGAAGCCCGCCGTTCCCCTCCAGAAGGTGGTGGACGATGAGGGCGATCAGCGTAGCGGCGGCGGAAACGGCCAGCCCCAGCGCGCACCATGTCATCCTCTTCACGCCGATGGTATACTGGTTGCGCGTCATCTTTTCTTTTTGCAGCGCCAGGTTGAACGCGCCCGACAGCCCCCAGCCCGCAAAGAACACGGCAAACAGGAACGGCAAAACGGCGTACAGCCTGAAAAAGGCGGCCCGCGCGCTCCTGCCCAGCAAAAAGGTCAGCACCGCGGCCAGCAGCGCGGCCGCGGCCAGCGCCGCCTTGACCGCGCCCCGCTTGCCCTCCGGCATGTCCAGCGCATAGTAATCGCCGGTATACCGGTAGGCTTCCCGGCCCCTGCTGTCCTCGTATATCTTATAGTCGCTGAGGCCTTTTCTGAAGATCATGGCTTCACCCCCATCGGACAGTATGCGGTACCGCCCCCGCCTTGTCAAGCGGGCCGCGCGCATGGTACACTCTGCAAAGAAGAGACTTCGGCCCGTCATCGGAGGAACGCCATGGAATTAAGGACGATTTTCACCAAACGCGCAAGGGAAGAAGCGGAGGAGCTGCTCAAGCGCGAAGGCATCGCGATGGACAGGTGCCTTGAATGCACCGTCGGCCTGTACGACGACCAGGACCGCCTTGTCGCCACCGGCTCCTATTTCCGCAACACCCTGCGCTGTCTCGCGGTGGACGGCGATTACCGGGGCGAAGGGCTGATGGCGCAGGTGGTGTCCGATCTGGTGACAAGGCTGTACGCTTTGGGCAGGCGGCACCTGTTCGTATACACCAAGCGCGGGGCCGCCCCCAGCATCGCGGCGCTGGGCTTTTACCCCATCGCGGAATCGGGCGGCGCGGTGTTTTTGGAAAACCGCCGCACCGGCTTTGCCGATTATCTTGCCTCGCTGGGCGGCCCGCTGAAGGGCGTTTCCGGCGCGGTCGTCATGAACGCCAACCCCTTTACGCTTGGCCACCTCTACCTTGCGGAAACGGCGGCGGCGGCCGTAGACACCCTGCACCTGTTTATGGTGTCGGAAGACCTGTCGTTTTTTCCTTTTTCCGTGCGCGAAAGGCTGATGAAGCTGGGCACGCAGCACATCCCCAACATCGTATACCACCCGACGGAGAGCTATCTGGTATCGGCCGCCGTGTTTCCTTCTTATTTTATACAGGATAAGGATGCATTGACGCTGACCCACGCGCAATTGGACGCGGAAATATTCGGGCGCATCGCCCATGCCCTTCGCATTACGAGGCGCTTTGTGGGCGAAGAGCCGTTTTCCCCGGCGACGGCGCTGTACAACCGCGCCATGGAGGAAGCGCTGCCCAAAGCGGGCGTAAACCTCACCGTTTTAGCGCGCAAAAAGGCGGACGGGGAAGCCGTCAGCGCCTCCCGCGTCCGCGCGCTCATCAAAGCAGGCAAATTGCACGAGGCCCGCTCGCTGGTGCCCGCAACCACCTTCGATTTTCTGACCGGCGAGGAGGGCGCGCCCATCGTGGCCGCGCTTATGCAGTCGGACCTGCCGCCGCGTCCTTAAGAGGGTCGATGGGGTTTTCCCAGTCCACCGTTTCCATGCTCCACGCCGTAAACTCGCTGAGCGTGGGATGGATCACCATGGAGCGCAGCATCGGGCCGATGCTGCCTTTTTCTTTGCCCTCCCCCGCGTTCATCAGGTAGCAGAAGGGCTGCACCAGCGCCGCCGCCTGAAAGCCCGCGATGTGTACGCCCAGGATATGGCGGTCGGCGTCCATCAAGATCTTCGCAAACCCGTCGTCGCCGTCGCCCGCCCGATAGCCCATCGCCATGCCCGCCGCCGTTTCGTGCAGATGGTAGCGCGCGGCGTAATAGGGCTTTTGCAGCGCCCGCACCTGCTTTTCGGTGAGGCCCACATGGCCCACCTGCGGCATGCAGAACACCGCCCAGGGCGTCGCGCGCTCATCGCGCGCCCGCTTGGGCGTTTGCCTCCATATCTCGTTTTCGATGAACAGCCCGGCCTGATAGTTCGCCTTGTGGCGGAACAGCGGCGGCCCGATCACATCGCCCAGCGCAAACACATCGGGGTTGGACGAGCGCAGATATCCGTCCACCTTGATCCAGCCCTTTTCGTCCGTTTCAACGCCCGCGTTTTCAAGGCCCAGCGCGTCCGTTTCGGGGCGCACGCCGGAAGCGAGCAGCAGCGCTTCGCCGGACACCGTGACCATTTCCCCCGTCCCCCGGTCGCGGGCGGTCATGCAGATTCGTCCGTCCTGGTTTCGGACGCGCACCGCCTCGTGGTTCAACCGCACGTCGATGCCGAATGCCCGCATCTGCCAGAGCACGCGGGCGGATATCTCCTCATCCTCCTGCGGCAGAAGCTGCACGTTGCGCCCCAATATGGTGACGCGCGTGCCCATGGCGGCAAACACATGGGCAAACTCGGCCGCGATGGTGCCGCCGCCCACAATCGTCAGGCTTTCATACGGCTTTTTCGGGTATCTGTCGCCAAAGAAGGTTTCGCTGGTCAGGTATTCCACGCTTTCCAGCCCTTCAATGGGCGGGACGGCGGTGCGCGCGCCCGCCGCGACCAAAAACCTTTTGCCTTCGATTTCGGCGGTTTCGCCGTTTTCCATGCGCACCCTGACGCGGTTTCTGCCCACAAACCGCCCTTCGCCCTTCAAAAAGGTAAGGCCGGGATAGGAGGGCAGGGAATCCTCGATCGTTTTGGAAAAGTCGATGCGCTCCCATACCCTTTGGGAAATGGAAGCCCAGTCGGCCCTGACGCCCGAAAAGGTAACGCCCGCCTTATAGCCGCGCTGCGCCTCGCGCATCAGGTCGGCCGGGTACACCAGCATCTTGGAGGGGATGCAGCCCCGCGTCAGACAGGTGCCGCCCACCTTGCCCTTTTCGATCAGCGCCACCTGAAGCCCCTGCCGGGAAGCGGCCTCCGCCGCCATCAGCCCCGCGCCCGACCCTATGACCACCAAATCAAACATCGTTTCCTCCGCCCCGCGCCGCAGCGCTTTTTTTCTTCCCGCCTATCATACCCCGTCGGCGCGCAAAAAAACACCGGGTCATGTTCGCCCGTCCCGCTTCGTTGACTATTAAACCGCCGCGTGATATAGTTTTCGCAGCAATCTGTTTCAATCGGGGGAGGCGCGGCATGGCATATCGCATTTATCTGTCCCCACCCTATATGGGCGGTCGGGAAGAACGCTTTGTAAAGGAAGCCTTTGATACCAACTGGATCGCGCCTTACGGCCCGCACCTTCCCGCCTTCGAGCAGGAAACGGCGGGATATATCGGCGTGGGGGCGGCGCTGGCCGTTTCCTCCGGCACGGCGGCCATCCATCTGGCGCTGCGCCGCATGGGCGTCGGCCAGGGCGATTATGTTTTCTGCCAGGATTTTACCTTCATCGGCAGCTGCGACGCCATCCTGTACGAAAAAGCCGCGCCCGTGTTCATCGACTCCGAGCCGGGCAGCTGGAACATGAGCCCCGCCGCCCTGGAAAAAGCCTTCCGATGGGCGAAAGAAAACGGAAAAATGCCCAAAGCGGTCATCGTTGTCGATCTATACGGCGAATCGGCTGACTGGGATGCGCTTCTCCCCATCTGCCGCAAATACGGCGTGCCCGTGCTGGAGGACGCGGCCGAGGCGCTGGGCGCTTCCTACAAGGGCAAAAAATGCGGCGCGTTCGGCGATATCGGCGTACTGTCCTTTAACGGCAACAAGATCGTCACCACCTCCGGCGGCGGCATGGTGCTGTCCAACGACGCGGCCGCCATCGAAAAAATGCGTTTCTGGTCCACACAGGCCCGCGAGCCCGTCATCTGGTACGAGCATAAGGACTTCGGCTACAACTACCGCCTGAGCAACGTATCCGCCGCCATCGGCCGGGGACAGATGCTGTGTCTGGAGGAAAAGCTCTCACGGCGCCTGCTCAACCACCGGCGGTATCAGCAGGCGCTGTCCGGCTTGCCCTGCCACATCAAAGAGCCGCAGGTTCCGGGGGCCACCAATTACTGGCTGAACCTGATGGTGATGGACAAGGGCGGCGTAACGCCGGGCGATGTCGTATCCGCGCTGCAAAAGGCGGGCATCGAAACGCGCCCGGCATGGAAGCCCATGCACATGCAGCCCCTCTTTCAGGATGCGCCCTTTGTGACCGACAGCCGCGTTTACCCGCGCGGCGGCGAAAGCGTCGGCAGCGCGGGCGTTGTGGGTGAGGCGATCTTCGCAAGCGCCGTCTGCCTGCCCAGCGGCGACGCCCTGACCGACGCCCAGATTGAAGAGATCGCCGGGGAAATCCGCGCGCTGTTTCAATAAGCTTTTGAGATATCGCAGGAGTATTATGCCGCAGGAAGCCGTTTCATCCAAAGGCCGTAAGGCGCGGGCGCCCGGCCGGCCGTATTTTTACGTCAAACGGCTGCTGGATACCCTGCTGGCGCTGCTGCTTGCCCCGCCTGCCGCCATCATCGTGCTGCTGTGCGCTTTGGCCATTAAGCTGACCGACGGGGGGCCCGCCTTTTACGCCAGGCAGCGCCCCGGCTACAAGGGCAGGCTGTTCACCGTGTACAAGCTGCGCAGCATGATCACGGACACCCACCGCGACGGCCGGCCGCTTACCGACATGGAGCGCATGACCAGCGTGGGAAAAATCATCCGGGCGTGCAGCTTGGACGAACTGCCGCAGCTGCTGAATATCCTGAAGGGCGAAATGAGCTTCATCGGCCCCCGCCCGCTTTTGCCCGAATACCTGCCGCTGTACAGCGCCGAGCAGGCCCGCCGCCACGACGTGCTGCCCGGCCTGTCCGGCTGGGCGCAGGTAAACGGGCGGAACGAGATCACCTGGGAGCAGAAGTTCGAGCGCGACGTATGGTATGTGGATCATCTCTCCTTCCCCTTGGATGTCAAAATCTTCTGGATGACCCTCGTCAACGTGATTAGGCGCGAGGGCATCAACGCCGGCGTGGACGACACCATGGGCGATTTTACGGGAACAAAAGAGCCGTCGTAAGCGGGCCGCCGTTTCCCCGGCGCGCGCGCCATGCCGCCGCCCGCATGCCGGACGGCGTCTGCGGCTTTCCTGATGCGAACGGGTTTCCCTTTCCTTGACAAGCCCTTTCGTTGCATATAAAATGAAACGGAATTCTGGAAAGGGGTTTATTCTTAATGCCTGAACAACTGACCATGGACAAGCTGGTTGCGCTGTGCAAGGTGCGCGGCTTCATTTTCTCCGGCTCTGAAATATACGGCGGCCTCGCCAACACCTGGGACTACGGCCCGCTGGGCGTCGAATTCAAAAACAACGTTAAAAAGGCGTGGTGGAAAAAGTTCGTGCAGCAGTCGCCCACCAACGTGGGGCTGGACGCCGCCATTTTAATGAACCGCAACGTCTGGGTGGCTTCGGGCCATGTGGGCACCTTCAACGACCCTTTGATGGACTGCAGGGCCTGCAAATCGCGCTTCCGCGCCGACCAGCTGGTGGAAGACTGGGCGAAAAACAACGGCCGGAGCGTCCAGGCCGACGGCTGGAGCAACGAGGAGCTGGAAGCGTTTGTCAAAAACAACGCCATCGCCTGCCCCACCTGCGGCAAGCAGGATTTTACCGGCATCCGCAAGTTCAACCTGATGTTCAAGACCCATCAGGGCGTCACCGAGGACAACTCCACCGAGCTGTATCTGCGCCCCGAAACGGCGCAGGGCATCTTCGTCAACTTTAAGAACGTCGTGCGCTCCATGCGCAGGAAGCTGCCGATGGGTATCGCGCAGATCGGCAAATCCTTCCGCAACGAGATCACGCCCGGCAACTTCACCTTCCGCACCCGCGAATTTGAGCAGATGGAGCTGGAATTTTTCGTAAAGCCGGGCGAAGATATGGAGTGGTTCACCTATTGGCGCGCTTTCTGCCGCGAGTGGCTTTTGTCCCTCGGCATCAAAGAAGAGAGGCTCCGCCTGCGCGACCATAAACCGGAGGAGCTGAGCCACTACTCCAAGGCCACCACCGACTTTGAATTCCTCTTCCCCTTCGGCTGGGGCGAACTGTGGGGCATCGCCGACCGCACGGATTATGACCTGGACGCCCACCAGCGCGTCAGCGGCGAAAACCTTGAATACATCGACCCCGTGACCAACGAGCGCTATGTGCCCTATGTGGTGGAGCCGTCCCTGGGCGCCGACCGCATGGCGCTGGCCTTCCTGTGCAACGCCTACGAAGAAGAGCAGCTGGAAAACGACACCCGCGTCGTGCTGCACCTGCACCCGGCGCTGGCCCCCTACAAGGCCTGCGTGTTGCCGCTGCAAAAGAACAAGCTGGGCGACAGCGCCTTAAAGCTGCACGAAGAGCTGTCCAAATACTTTATGGTGGACTATGACGAGTCCGGCTCCATCGGCAAGCGCTACCGCAGGCAGGATGAGATCGGCACGCCGCTGTGCATCACCGTCGATTTTGAAACCGAAGAAACCGGCACCGTCACCGTGCGCGACCGCGACACCATGCAGCAGAAGCGCGTGGCGGTGAACGACCTGAAGCAGTTTATTGAGGATAAAATCTCCTTCTGACGCTTCCTCGACCCTTGAAAGGAGCGAATGACCGTGTCAAACTACACGCCACAACGCCATCGCCGTTCCGACCGGCACCAGAAAAACGGGCCCGTTGAAAGCGTGCCGCCGCAGGAAAGCAGGCGGCCCTCTTTCCAGGAGGATGTTCCGCTGCCGCTGGGCAGCGAAAGCCGCGCTTTCCCCGCGCCGCCCGAAAAACGGGACGCGCCGCTGATCTACGACGAAGACCGGTATCCCGGAGAAAGCGGTTTGCAGAGCGGGTACGAGGGCGATAACGAGTACGACGGCTACGATGACGAGCCGCCGCGCCGCTGGCCGCTGATCGCGCTGATCGCGGCGCTGGTTCTCCTGATGCTGCTGGCCGCCCTGTACGTGCTTGGCCCCAAGGACAATCAGGGCGCGCTCGGCATGGTGCGCAGGCCCATCGCCACCGTCGTCGATAGGCTGCTGGGCATTCAGCAGGAGCAGACGCCCACCCTTATCAAGTTTGAGACCGCCGAGCCCTACGGCGTAACGGGCACGCGCACGGTGTTCAATTTCACCACCGATATCGCGGTGGACGATGTGCGCCTGCAGGATGAAAGCGGCGCCGTCCTCGGCGGGACGGTCAACGTTGTGGACGCGCCCGCCAACACCCTGTGGACCGTCGCCGTTACCTTTAACGAGCCCTTTGAAGGCCCCATCTACGCCAGCATCCACAAGAACGACAAGTGGTATTTTGAGGGCAAGTCCATCACGCTGGGCATCACCCGTCCCACGCTGGCGCCCACGTTGGCGCCGACCTTTGCCCCTACCCTCGCCCCCACGCCGGCGTCCACGCAGCCGCCCGTTCCGCAAATAACCGCGCCGCCCACGGACGCGCCCACTTTGCCGCCTGTGAGCACGGCCGTTCCCGCCGCTCAAGCTACGCCCAACGCCACCTACGCGGTGCGCAGCCTGCAAACCGCCCCGCCCTTTATCCCGCCGGTCACCATTGTAACCGCCGGGGATACGGCGGAAACGGCCGACATGCCGCCCGAGGACGGGCAGGACGCTTTAGACGGCGCGGACGGTATGGATGAAATGGCCGACGCCGGGGACGAGGCCGCGTTCCCCGACGATATGGATGAAACCGCCGGCAACGCGGACGATGCCGACGATCCGGCCGGGGATGAAACAGCCGATAACACGGCCGATGCCGATGGTCTGGCCGGGGATGAAACCGCCGGCGCTTTCGGCGACGCGGACAGCGCAGCCGACGGCAGCGCAAGCGCGCCCGCCGCCGCGCAGCAGCCCGCCATGGCGCTGCCTGCTTTGACCGCCGAAGCCGATGAAACGGCCACGCTCAAAAAGGCCGGCTACACCGAAACCGCCTACAAGAACGGCAAAAAACAGACCGATTTCACGCGCGACGACGAGATCGCTTTCCCCGCGCCCGACCAATACACCAGCTACGCGGGCGGCGTATTCACCTTCCGCGGCGACAATTTCCGCCGCAACGCCGCCTTCGGCGACGCGGACATCAGCTTAAAGCAGCTGTCCATCGCCTGGGAGGCCGACATGGGCAGCCTGAACACCAGCTCCGGACGTGTCAGCGGCATGGGATGGACGGGCCAGCCCGCCATCGTCAAATGGTCCAAAGAGCTGCGCATGGCCATGAACATCAACGACGGCAAAAAGGCCGTTTCGCCGCTGAAGGAAGTCATTTTCGCCGCTCAGGACGGCAAGGTCTACTTCCTCGACCTCAACGACGGCAAGCCCACGCGCGACACCATCAACGTCGGTTTCCCGCTCAAGGGCTCCGTCGCCGTCGACCCGCAGGGGCAGCCCATCGTTTCCTTCGGGCAGGGCGTGTCCAAAATGTCCAATAAAACGGGCGAGATCGGCTTCCACCTCTATAACCTGCTGGATCAGAAAAAGCTGTACTTCATCAACGGCCGCTCCAGCGCCAAGCAGAGCCAGTACGGCACCAACGGCGCGTTTGACGGCACCGCCCTGTTTGACCGCACCAGCGACACCATGGTGGTGGGCGGCGAAAACGGCCTGCTGTACACGGTGAAGCTGAACACCCAGTTCGACTTCCAGGACCCCGCGAACATGAAGCTGACGGCCAGCCCCGAGATTT
Organism: uncultured Oscillospiraceae bacterium; assembly: GCA_964522425.1. GTDB lineage: Bacteria > Bacillota > Clostridia > Christensenellales > Aristaeellaceae > DTU024. Next base: position 7,475 of record CAZFUT010000038.1, on the reverse strand, counting down.
CTTACCTTAAGAGCAAGGGCAAGCAGCCCAACCCCTCCGTATCGCTGGAAGCCAGCGTGGCGAGCTACAACGGCTACGCCTTCCTGGCCGACAAGCAGGGGTATCTCCGCTGCGTCGATATGAACGCCATGAAGACCGTCTGGGTAAAGGACATGGGCGACAACACCGACGCGACGCCCGCGCTGGACTTAAACAGCGACGACACCCTTTCCCTCTATACCGGCACCACCGTGTTTACACGGCTCAAGGGCAAAAAGGAAGCTGTCATCCGCAGCCTCGACGCCATGAGCGGCAAAGAGAACTGGAGCTACTCCGTGCCCGCCGTCTTTGACAAGGACGAGCGCGCCGGCGTCAAGGCCAGCCCCGTGGTGGGCGAAAAAAACATCGGCCATCTGGTGGTCTTTACCGTGAGCCATGTGCAGGACGGCGGCTCGGTCGTGGTCGCCTTGGATAAACAGTCCGGGCAGGAAGTCTGGAAGACCCCGCTGACCGCCAACACCGTCTCCTCCCCCGTCGCCGTGTATGACAAAAACGGCAACGCCTACATCATCCAGGGCGACGAGAGTGGCCTAATCACCATGATGGACGGCCTCACCGGCGAAGTGGTGAACACGCTGGAACTGGGCGGCAAGATCGACGGCTCCCCCGCCGTCTACAACGACATGCTGGTCATCGGCACCTGCAACAGCAAGCCCAAGATGTACGGCGTCAGGATTGAGTAATGACTAAACGCGACTGAAAGCAAAGCTGCCTCCATGCACCGTGTGATAGCATGGAGGCGGTTTTTACTTGTTTTACAGCTCTATCAGGCAGTCCTTTCTGACCGATTCGTAAGCCGCATAGACCAGCTCAATCGTCTTTGCGCCGTCTTCCGCATTCGCGCAGACAGGCTCCGTATGCTGTTCAACGCAACGTATATAATCAAGAAAAATCTCTCCATGCTCCAGCACAATATTGTTGGGATAAAGCGAATAGCATTGACTGTCTGTATATACTTCCATTCTCTGATGATTATATATGTCCAACGATGCGGACATTGTTTCACCGACAATCCTTAAGGTCACATCGCCCCACATCGGATGCTGCGGAAGCCTCGTCCACGATGTATCTATCTGATACAAGGTGCCGTCCTTCATCATCCCCTGAAGCACACCTATGTCTTCGCCTTCTATGTCGGTATGCAAACGCTTACTCGCAAATGCGCGCACCGTTGAAAACTCGCCGCCGGTCAGCCAACGGATGACATCCGCTACATGCACAGTATGATCGACGATACATCCTCCGCCGTTTTGATGATTCTTTTTCACCCAATCCGGCGCACCCGGCTCATACATGCAACCGTGATTGGTGGCCATGATTGCTTGAATTTTCCCAAATTCACCATGGCTAATCCGGTTCTTTACATCGAGTACTGCCGTATTAAACCGAACGGGAAATGTAGTAAAAAAGCGCACTCCGTTTTTGCGCACCGCCTCACAAATAAGACGCGCATCCTTTGGTGATGTTGCAATGGGCTTGTCACATAAGATGTCTTTTCCCGCCTCTGCAGCGGCAATGCAGTCCGCCGCATGATGGATATTTCGGCTGGTGATCAATACCGCTTGAATATTGGGGTCTTTTAAAAGTTCATTCCTTGTTTGATAGTAGCGAGCGGCAAACATATCAATCCATGGATCGGCGAATCTTTTGTCCTCATGGTAAATTGCGTATACCTGTAAACGTTTTTGCAAATACTTCAGCGCCGGTAAATGGTTGCCCACAGAATGCGGGTGTGCCAGACTGATAATGCCTAATTTAATCATAGCAGTTCCCCTAATCTTTTCGTATAAAGCTGTTGACAGTCTACGCTTCTACGGGCCTTTCCCGTAAGGTGCATCTGCGGATTAGAGTCAGGCCTCCATAAAATCAGTTTGGTTAATGTGCTTATTTCAAAATTCTCACTCACATCCGGGGCCTCATCTATGAATATCCGCACAATTGTTCCGGTGTAATATGTTCTTATTACCGCTGTTGCTCTTGATGTTTTATTTTCACTTTCAGCCTTATAGTTTCCAAGAAGCATTGCCAATCTTTCTGTCCAGCGCATCAGTACCCCTGCCATCCTTCCCTTGGAGCAGGTACACTGTATCGTAACTTCCGCTACGTCTTCCGGCGTTTCGTCTGCTAATACAGTCCGGCACGCCCTATCCCATGGATCGTCTTCAAAATAATAGCTTGCGTTCATCTTTTCCCCCTTAAACCTTTTTGGCTGCCCGTCTTTGGCTGATAATGTCGTAACTAATCGCTACAATCAGCACAATCCCTTTCACAACGCGCTGATAGTATTCCTGAATATTCATCATCGTCATCCCCGTCATTAGCACACCCATGATAAGGAGTCCGACAACGACACGCACAATTTTCCCCTCGCCGCCGGTCGTGCTCACGCCTCCCAGCACCACCGCTGTGATGATATCCATTTCATACCCTTCTCCGCCTTTAGGCTGCCCGCTGTTCACACGGCTTAGATAAACAATGCCCGCCATTGATGCCAGCATTCCCGATAGGGCATAGACTGAAATCATAATCTTGCCCACATGAATACCGCTTAATCTTGATGCTTCGCTATTGCTGCCAATGCCATATACATACCGCCCATACGAAGTCCTTTCCAGCAAAAACCACCCGATGGCAAAGCAAACGGCCATAATAATCACCGGAACAGGAATCCCCACAAAATAGCCTTGCCCGATTACCGTAAAACTCTTAGGTAAATTATAAATAGGTAAACCGCCGGAAAAAATATAGGCCATGCCACGCAAAATACTCATGGACGCCAGCGTAGCAATCATGGGGGGTATTTTAATCTTATACACCATTATACCGTTCAAGACCCCAACAAGTTGCCCAAACAGCATGGTAATCATTACAGCCAAGACGGGATGAATGTGAAGCGTCGTCATCATCATGGCACAGAACACTGACGTAGCTCCGATGATAGAGCCTACGGAAATATCAATACCGCCCGTAATAATAACCATCGTCATGCCTACCGCGGCAATCCCATTGACTGCAACTTGGCGAAGAATATTTAAAAATGTTGTCTTTGAAAAGAAACCCTCTGCCGCAGCAGAAAAGAACACCAACATAATGAGCAACACAAAGAAAATTGCATAATGCGATAATTGAATTCTCCGTCGCAGCATTCCATCAGCCATTTTTATTTCCTCCACTTTACCAGTAATATTTAGCACATCGCACGGTATTTCAATTGGCTGCCATCTTCATAATACTTTCCTGCGTAATTTCTTTTCCGGACAGCTCGCCCACAATATGCCCCTTTCTCATCACGATTACTCTATCGCACATTCCGATCAGTTCTACCATTTCTGACGAGATCATGATGATCGCTTTTCCCTGCTCGCTTAAATCTCGAATGATTTGATAGATCTCACGTTTTGCTCCGACATCTATGCCCCTTGTGGGTTCGTCAAAAACCAAAATATCGCTGTTGGTAGATAGCCACTTTGCCAAAACAACCTTCTGCTGGTTTCCTCCCGAAAGCGTTTTGCTGATTTGGCAATGGGAATGGCACTTGATATTCAATCGCCGGATATGACTTTTTGTTAATTCATTCTCTTTTTTCCTGTTGATGACGCCCATCTTGCATATCTGCCGAAGCGACGCATAGGTTATATTGAAGTCAATATCCTTATTCAATAAGAGGCCCTGCGCCTTGCGATCTTCAGTAATCAAGCCGATACCGGCATTTATTCCGTCCTTTGTTTGTTTGATCTGCTTCTGTATGCCGTTTACAATGACGTTACCGCCCAGCATACGGTCAGCGCCATAGAGCGTGCGCACCAATTCTGTACGCCCAGCGCCGACCAGCCCGGCCAAGCCCAATATTTCCCCTTTATGCAACTGAAAAGAGCAATCATGAGTTTTCTTGCCCGTAATATGTTCTGCCTCAAGTACAACGCTTCCGATCTCCGTTTGCCGCGCAGGATAATCATTCGATACCTCCCGCCCCACCATAAGCTTGATCAGCGTCCCACGATCCGCGTCTGACGTATTCATTGTTTGAATATGCTTTCCGTCACGCAAAATAGTCACCGTATCAGAAATATTAAATATTTCATCCAGCCGATGCGAAATATATAAAATCGATATTTCCCTTTCCTTTAGTCTTAATATAATATCGAATATCTTTTCTATCTCATTTGTTGTCAACGGCGCGGTTGGTTCATCCATAATCAGAAAATGGATGTCCTCTGAAACCGCTTTTATGATCTCTACAATCTGCTGCTGCGCAATCGTCAGCTCCCGTACTTTGGCCATCGGATCTATATCCACGCCCATTTCCGCAATTTTCCGGCGTGTTTCCTCAAGCATTTTCTTTCTGTCCAACAGGAGGCCCTTTTTCAGTTCACGGCCAAAATACAGGTTCTCTGCGACCGTCAGCTGCGGAATCAGATTGAGCTCCTGATAAATCACGCTAATGCCCAACTGTTTGGAAAGAGACGGTGTATTTCGCTGAATCTGACGATCTTTATACCATATTTCACCGGCATCCGGCTCATGTGCCCCTGTGATCACCTTAATGAGCGTTGATTTACCCGCGCCGTTCTCCCCCACCAGCGCCCGAACTTCTCCCTCTTTAATGGTGAAAGACACATCATCCAGCGCTGTCACCCCGGCAAACTTCTTCGTAATGTGCCGTAACACCAATACATTATTATCCATCATTCTTAACATCCTTATAACGGTCAGTCCGCAGAGGCTTAGCGCAGGAGTATGCCCCCTGCGCTAAGCAAAACAGCACTATATCGCAGCAGATTGTTTCATTACGCTGTTTCCACATCCGTTTTTGAGAAAAACAGGTGGATCGAAAACATCTTACTACTTATAATCGCCGATATTGCTGCTATCAACAACTTTCATATCAATGACGATCGGTTCGGCGATACTGCCTTCTTCCATCACTTTCACGGCCGTTTTAACAAACAATGACCCGGAAGCATAGGGCTGAATGTCAACCGTCGCGCGGTAAATGCCGCCTTCCTTAATCTTGTTCAGGGCCTCAGGCGTTGCATCTAAGCCGCCAATATACCAGCGATCACTCGCTTTACCGGCAGCCATCACTACTTCGTAAGCCCCCAGAGCTCCTGCATCATTGACGCACACCAGCACTTCTACATTCGGATGCGCCTGCAGAATATTCTCCATATTGGCCATCCCTTTTTCGGGATTATTGGCACTCTGGCGCGCAACAATTTTTGCATCTGGCGCTTTGCTCAATATTCCCTCCGCAATGCCATCCCCGCGGGCAATGATCGATTCCAATTCAGGATAGTCAAATATGGCAACTTCTGCCTTCCCCGCCAGTTTTTCTGCAATCCATTTGCCCGCATGTTCGCCAATCGTATAGCCATACGCATATTCAGGAACGGTGATAAATGCGTTGGCCCCCTGCACATTTTGATTTGCGGCAATAACAGGAATGCCGGCTTCCTGCGCAGCTTTCACCGAAGGTATTAAAGCCTGCTCGTCAATGGGACTGACGATAATCGCATGAACCCCCTGTGCGATAAAGTTTTCAAATGCGCTCACTTGATTAGCAACTGCAGCCTGGCCGTCATGAATAATTGCTTCATATCCCATTTCTTTGCAATAGTCTTTGATGCCATTGCATATTTCCACAAAGTAGGTGTTGGACAGATCCTGACAGGTATAGGCTATCTTATACTTCTTTTCCTGTGCCAGGCCGCCCGAGACAACCGACAGCGCCAATACAACCGTCAGTAAGCAAACAAGCATTTTTTTCATGATAGTTTCTCCTTTCTTGTTATGTCGTGCGCCATACTGATCGTGTTTTCTTTTTCCCTTGCCTGTTTTTCGAACACATTGCGCTATGGTTTTTAAGATGTTATGACAGAATGTATCCTCCTTTCCTGTCTGCCATTGTCATTTCTATATTTCATCGCATTTTGTGATTGCATTATATAAATTTTGCTCTAAATAATCAACTGTACAACAATAATACAATAGAAATATATAATAATGTATTAGAGAAACGCATTATTTCAGTCCAAACAGTTTATCTTACAAAAAAATAACCAGTGTATTTAAATTATTGCTTCGTCTCGATGAGAAGTATGATATGATAGATATGACGTTTTCTCGCTTTCTCTCCTCTTCCGAAAGAGCAGATGAAGTTTCCCATTACGGTCAGCACATATGGTGGTTAATATGTTACAGTTTATGAATGTGATTTCCTTTTCCGAGTATGGACGGTTCTTACCGGGTATCAGCATTGTTCCCGACCATATCGTTCAGCTTCGGGCTGGCGCTCTTTTTCCTTTTTACCGTTGCGCCTCCCCGGTTACAATCGCCCCCATCGACAACATGTCCATATTGCAAGTCCTGTCCGACACAGGCACCGCTGTTTCTTTCTACATTGATAAAGCGATAGAATTAAAGGCCGGCATCTCATTTGCGTTCTTGCCATTGGACACACATTGCTCCCTCTACTGTTATGCAGAGCAGCCTTTAAACATTGTTCCTGATCGAATCATCAAAAAAGCTCCTGTCATCTATTCCAATATTATTGTGAAGCACCTTTGTACTTTTTATCTTCAGGAACATGGGCCCGGTTTCTTCTTTTCCGGAGAAAAGCATCGTCCGTATGAGCTCGCATACGTAAATCATGGTACATTGCATACCATTGTCAACGGACATGATTTCATTTTGCAGCAAAACGAAGCGCTTATTATTCCGTCAGAGCGCTGGCATGTTCAGCACGCCGATACACACGGCGGTGTCAGTTTTTTAAGTTCCGCCTTTCTCTGCGCTTTCCCGCTTCCCGAAGATATGCTGTTGCGAGTTTTCCCCGCACAGAAAACAACCACTGAATTGATGCGCACACTGTTCCATGAATACCAGACCAAGGATATTTATCAAAACGAAATGATGATTACGGTCTTCCAATCCTTATTGGTTCATTATGCCCGTTTTGCGGAAGGGGGATCTGACTCACCGTTGCAAACGCCTTCCTCCTATCACCATGAGAATCAGATACTGAATCAAGCAATGGAATATATTACCGAACATACAAGGGAAAAAATCACAGTGCCCTTGCTGGCAAAGCAGTGTAGTATCAGCAGCGTGCATTTATCCCTCCTTTTTAGACGTCATCTGCACATATCTCCCGCAGCATATATCATGCAGGTAAAATTGGAAGAAAGCCGCCAACTCATTCTTTCAGGAAAAGGGAACATGGCCCAAATCGCCTCTCTGCTATGCTTTTCCAGCCCTCAACACTATTCAAAGGTATTTAAGCAAAAATACGGTTATTCTCCAAGGGCGTATGCCAAAAGCCTTAAATAAGTCGCCTTTACTTATCTCCGGCTATTCCGTATAATGAACGGGAAAGCAAGGCATATATCGACCATTTCAGGAGGCCTTTATGAATAAACGCTATCTGGTGGCGCTGG
>CAZFUT010000037.1:0-23999 GCA_964522425.1 uncultured Oscillospiraceae bacterium | reverse complement strand
GCCGCGGATATCACGCTGGAGGAATATATTGAAAAGCTGCCCAATTGAGGCAGCCTTTTCTTTATGCGTTGGCGTCAACCGCGAAACAGTTCTTTTTTGCGTTCCACCATTTCATCCACACGAGCGATATAATGCTGCACTTCTTTGACGTTCGGCGCGCGGGTAATCAGCGCCCGGCCGCCCAGGACCCGCTTGGATATGCCGCCCGCGCCCAGCGCCAGCACGCTGCATATATCCTCCATCATGTCAACGTTGTACAGGCAGGCATGTTCCGGCAAGGCGTACCCGACATTTTCAAGGTTGCCCGCCTGATGCTTCTGCCGGTACAGGTAGTAGGGTACCATGTCCCTTGCCGCCGCGTGCGCCCTCCCCATATCGACCATGCGCGCCACCATCTGCCCATCGGGCAGACGGTCCTGCCACAGGTGCATTAAACTGGAACGTTTGACGCTCAGCGTATGTACGGTGAGCGATTCGGGATGCAGCGTATCCGACCAATCAAGCGTCCGTTCAAACATCGCTTCATTTTCGCCCGGCAAGCCCGCAATCAGGTCCATATTGATATGCGCAAAGCCGAGCGCCCGCGCCATTTCATACGCTTCCTCCGTCTGCGCTCGGGTGTGCCGCCTTCCAATCACTTCCAGCGTATGATCGTGCATGGTCTGCGGGTTGATGGATATGCGCGACGCGCCGGCATCCCGTATCAGGCGCAGCTTTTCCCTGTCCAGCGTGTCGGGCCGTCCCGCCTCTACCGTCGCTTCCGATGCAGCCCGGATGAAGGGCTGCGCCGCCCCCAACACCTTCTCCAATAGAGCAGCGGGCAGCGCCGTCGGCGTGCCGCCGCCCATGTAAAACGCGCGAACATGAAGTCCTTTTTCCCTGACCAAAAGCGCGGCTGCCTTGACTTCTGCAATCAACGCCTCCGTATAGGGGGAAAGCTCCTTCCCCTTCCCGATCTCGCCGCTTAAAAAGCTGCAATAGCGGCATCTGGACACGCAGAACGGAATGCCGATATAGATATCAACATCCTTATCTTCAGGCTTTGAAAGGGCGCTTTGCACCGATACGATCTCTTTCAGCAGCGCCGCCTTACCGGCGGCTACGTCAAACTCGCTTTCTACGCTGCCTACCGCCGCATCCAAGGAAAGTCCTCTCTCCATCCCCTCGTACACTAAGCGGGTGGGCCTGATACCCGTCAGCGATCCCCACGGCGGCCTGATCCCCGTTCCCTGCACCAATGCCGCATAGACGCATTTTTTCAGTTGCCTTTTATGATGGCGCTTTTCATCCAACGCATCCGCATAGACGTTTTCTTCGCTCTGAGCCTGCCCTTTGGTTGCGCCCGAAAGACATACCTTTGCAAAGCGAACGCCCGCATCTACATGTTCCTCGTGCTGGATCATTAGTTCGGCGTCGTTTTCAGCAGCGTTGACGGACAAAACAATATCGCCAAAAAAGAGCGACACAAGGTCGCCGACCTCCTTGGCAAATTCAGGCGTTGGCGTATTGATCGCAAGCTTCATGGGATATCGGTTTCTTCCCCGTGGCCGGGATAACAGTGTGTGCCGTGCAGCGCAAACAGCCGCCTCAGCGTGGCGCGCATCATCGTTTCGCTGCCTCCCGGCAGGTCGGTACGCCCGTAATCGCCCTTAAACAGCGTATCGCCTGTCAGCATCTGATCGCCGCTTTTCAGGCAGACGCTGCCCATGGTATGCCCCGGCGTGGACAATACTTCCATTTTCAGCCCCGCAATGTCCAGCACGTCGCCGTCATCATAAAAATCAGTCGCCTTAGGGCGCTGATCGGTATCCTCCATCAGATCCCCGGCGCTCAGCCTTGCGTCTTTCAGCATGGGCGCGTCTTTGGGATGGATATAGATGGGCGCATCCTTAAAACAAGCCAATGCGCCGGTATGATCAAAATGCCCGTGCGTCAGGAGCACTGCCGCTACGTGGCGTTCCCCCACACGCTGCTTGATGATATAGCCTTCGGCGCCGGGGTCTACCAGCACCACGTCGCGCGCATCCTTATCTTTAGAGAGCATGTAGCAGTTTGTGCCCAGGCTTCCCACAGTCACTGTTTCAACGATCATTTTTCCCGCCTCAAAACTGTTTTTTACTGTCCAGCAGAATGGTCACCGGCCCGTCGTTGAGCAGGCTGACCGCCATATGCGTGCGGAAGCGGCCCGTTTCTACGGGCAGACCGTTCGCTTTTACACGCTCACAGGCGATTTGATACAGCCTGTCCGCTTCCTCAGGCGGCGCGGCCAGCGTAAAGCCGGGGCGGTTCTGGCCTCTGGCATCGCCCAGCAAGGTAAACTGGCTCACCATCAGCACCGCGCCCCCGATATCCTGTACGCTGAGGTTCATTTTTTCCTGCTCATCTTCAAAAATACGCAGCTTGGATATTTTATCCGCCATGTAAACGGCATCCTTCTCGGTATCGCCGTTTTCCACACCCAACAGCACCAGCAGCCCCTTTTCGATGCTGCCCACCGTTTCGCCGCCCACCGAAACGGATGCGTACTGTACCCTTTGCACAACGCTTCTCATGTCATTTCTTCCTCCCTTAGCTTGCGGTGCGGTAGGCGTCGATCACATCAGTACGCTTCCGCAGCTTTGTCAGCACCTGCTGCAGCTGTTCTTTGCCCGCCACCTGCAGGATCATATGGATGGTGCAGGTGCCGTTGCGGTTGAGCTTCACGGAAACGGCGGTAACAGGCGCGCCGCTGTCCGACACATAGACTGTGATTTCGCCAAGCAGGCTCGGATGGTCGTAGGCAATGATGCGCAGGCTGGCATTGAAGCTGCCCGTCTCCTGCTCGGCCCAGGACACCTGTACCTTGCGTTCACTTTCAGAGTTGATGGCATTCACGCAGTCAGCCTTATGTACCGTAACGCCGCGGCCGCGGGTAATATAGCCCACGATTTCGTCACCCGGTACAGGGTTGCAGCAGTGTGCAAAACGCACCAGCATGCCGGAGCCGCCTTCCACATATACGCCCTGCGTGGGCTTGCCCTGCTTGATAAAGTCCTTGGGGTCGGGCAGCGTGGGCGCTTTCTGAGGCGCTTCCTCTTCCCTCTGCTTGCGCTGTTCTTCCAGCAACTGTCCCACCACATAGATGGCGGGCACCACGCCGTACCCGACGGCGCCGTAAATGGATTCGATATCCGAGAAGGAATACTTCTTGAGCAATGCCTCAAAGTACTCCGGCTTCGTGAGATCGCCCAGCTTGACGCCGCGGCGCTTGGCCTCATGCTCCAGCATATCCCGGCCAAGGGCAATGTTCTCCCCCCTCAGCTCCTTCTTAAAAAACTGTCGTATCTTGGATTTGGCCTGCTGGGTCTTGACGACCTTGAGCCAGTCCATGCTCGGGCCCTTGGAGGATTTGTTGGTGATGATCTCCACCCGGTCGCCCGTTTGCAGCTCGGTATCCAGCGGCACAATCTTGCCGTTGATCTTGGCGCCCGTACAGGTATTGCCGACGCCCGAATGGATGCGGTAAGCAAAATCGAGCGGCGTCGCGCCGCGCTGCATATTGACGATATCGCCCTTGGGCGTAAAAAGGAATACTTCCTCCGAAAAGAGGTCTGTTTTCAGGCCGTCGATGAACTCCTTGGAATCCTTCGTTTCGCTCTGCCAGTCCAGTATCTGACGAAGCCAGTAAAGCTTTTTGTCCAGAGAGCTGTCCGCGCCGCCGTCCTTGTAATTCCAGTGCGCCGCGATGCCGTATTCCGCCACCTGATGCATTTCATAGGTGCGTATCTGCACTTCAAACGGCGTCGGAATGGTGCGGCCGCCGACCAGCGTTGTGTGCAGGCTTTGATACATATTGTTTTTCGGCACCGAAATATAATCCTTAAAGCGCAGCGGCATATGGTTCCACAGCGTATGCACGACGCCCAGCACCGTATAGCAGTCGGGGATGGTGTCCACCAGCACGCGCACGGCAATCAGATCATAGATCTGATCAAAATGCTTGTTCTGTATCACCATTTTTCGGTAGATGCTGTACAGGTGCTTGGGCCGCCCTTCTATTTCAAAGTGCCTGATGCCCATATCGTTCAGCTTGTCGCGCAGAATGGCGATGATGGTCTTGATCTGGTTCTCCCGCTCGATGCGCTTGGCCCCCACCTTCAGCGCCACATCGCGGTATCCCTCAGGGTCGATGAAGGAAAGCGCAAGGTCTTCCAGCTCCTGCTTGATGGTGTACACGCCGAGGCGGTGCGCAATGGGCGCGTATATATCCAGCGTCTCTCGGGCAATGGACACCTGTTTTTCCTTGGGCTGATAGCCGAGCGTCAGCATATTGTGCAGGCGGTCGGCCAGCTTGATCAGCACCACGCGGATATCGCGCCCCATGGCAAGGATCATCTTGCGCAGGGATTCGGCCTGCTGCTCCTCCCTGTCCTGAAAGTTGAGGCGGCCCAGCTTGGTGACGCCGTCCACCAGCACCGAAACTTCCTGCCCAAACTCTTTGGATATCGTTTCCAGGGACACGCATTCGCAGTCCTCCACCGTGTCATGCAAAAGGCCCGCCACAATGGTAGGCGTATCCAGCATGATCTCGGTCAACACGCTGGCCACAAAGGCCGGATGGGTAAAATAAGGGTCGCCGCTTTTGCGCACCTGGCCGTCATGTACATTGGCGGCAAAACGGTACGCCTTCTCAATCAGCGCGGTATCCTCATCGGGATGCGCCTTTTGGATGCGGGACACCATTTCCTCCAGCGTCAGCGATTTAAATGCCGAATGTGCCATTTCCATACCTCCTGTGCCGGGAAAACATCACCCGTGCGCCAGCGCGTTAAACAGCGCGCTTTCCGCCGGGTCGCATTTGTGCGGCGGCAAAAGCTCCGGCCCCACTGCCGAACGCATAATCAGGCCCAAGTCTTCTAAAACACAAAGCGCCGCTTCGCTTTTGATGGGATCTTGCAAGGGGGCGGCCTTTCCCAAAAGCGCCTTATAGGCCGTGCGCATTTCATCGACCGCCGGCGCTATTTCGCGCATATACCCCGCAAGCGCTTCCGAGCGCGGGCAGGCGATCAGCCGCGCCTTGGGCAGCGCTTTTCTGACCAGCCCCGCTTCACACGGATGGATCAATCCGTCCGCAAAAACGACCGCCTGATAGGGCGCCTGTATCGCGCGGATGGGGAGGTCAAAGGCAATGGCATGAAACGTCCTCGCGTCCTCCGCCTTGCCCTGCACGGCGTCCATCCCCGGATAGCGCCGTCTCAGCTGCGCCGCTGTTTCATAGGTTCTGCACAGAAACAGCGTCCCTCTCGTTCCCTCGGGCGCAGCATCCAAACCGCCTGTCTCCACCGGTTCTTCTGAACCATTCGACAAAGCGCATACCAATTCCTGCAAAACCATGTTTTTTTCACAGATCGGATCGTGCCGGAAGCAGTCCAGCCCAGGTTTTAACTGCCTGACAAGGCATTCGGCATTGACCTGTCCCCTGAATGCACTGATGTGCGGCTGATACAGCACATCAATCTCCCCTTTAAGTGTACCCGCCAGATGCCCCATTGAAAAAGCGATGCCGTTCTTAAGGCCCGTATGGTCCTGCAGCGTCAGTTTCAGGTGTTTCTGATCGCTGCCTACGGCATCCTGCCGTACGGCCAAAGCGCCCTGCGCCAGGAACACGGGCGAAGGGTTGCCTACCCCAAAGGGGGCCAGCGCTTCCAGCTTTTTAACCAGCTCCGGCGTCACAAGGTCGAACGGCAGCGCTGCATCATAGGCATATTCCGGCAGAATATCGCCGTTTGGCAGCTGGTTTTTGACGGCGGCATCAAAGCGCTCGATGAAAGAAGGAACATTGTCCCTCTCAATGGTAAGCCCTGCCGCCTTGGGATGCCCGCCAAAGCGCACAAACAGGTCTTCGCACGCTTTCAGCGCCTGATAGAGGTTGACATCCCCCGCGCTGCGGGCGCTGCCCACCAGCGCTTCGCCGTTTTCGGTCAGCACCACGGTCGGGTAATGGTATTTTTCCGCAAGTTTTCCGGCGGCCAGCCCGATCACGCCGCTGTTCCAATCTTTGCCCACCGCCACAAGCGAGCGGCGCCGGTACAGCATCTCCCCCGTAATCTGGCGCTCGGCTTGCTCAATCACGGCCCGCTCCTCCTGCTTGCGCAGGGTATTGAGCGCGTCAAGCTGCCGGGCAAGCTGTTCCGCCTGCTCCGTTCGCTCCGCTTTCAGCATTTCCAGCGCGTCCATCGCCGTTGCAAGGCGTCCGCCCGCATTGAGCCGCGGCGCGAGCTGAAACACCATCTGATCGGACGTGACCGTTTTCTCATCGGTCATGCCCGCCACCGCCTTCAGCGCTTTCAGCCCCGGCCGCTGCGTTTCAGCCATCAAACGGATGCCCAGCGATGCGATCACACGGTTTTCGCCCTGCAGCGGCACCATATCGGCCATGGTGGCAAGCGCCGCAAGATCCAGCTGCCTGCGCGCATAGTCCAGTCCCTTCAGGGCGCAGGATAGCTTCCACGCCACCCCCGCCCCGCACAGATATGAAAAGGGATAGTCTGGCAGCAGCGGCGACAGCACCGCGTCCGCCTTGGGCAATATATCCGGCAGCGTATGGTGGTCGGTAATGATCACCGTCATTTGAAGCGCCTTGGCCGCTTCCACTTCCCTTACGCTGGTGATGCCGCAGTCCACCGAGATCAGCATATCCGCCTGCGCCGCCAGCTTCTGCACCGCTTCAAGGTTTAAGCCATAGCCTTCGGAGTGGCGGTCGGGGATATAATTAACCGCTTTCAGCCCCATCGAATGCAGCGTTTCATACAGGATGGCCGATGCGCACATCCCGTCTACATCGTAATCCCCGTAGATAACGACCCGGCGCTTCTTCTGCGCAGCCTCCCGAATCAGTTGCACCGCCTTTTCCATGTTGGCAAGCTGCATGGGATCATGCAAAAAGGAAAGCGAAGGCGATAAAAAAGCCTCGGCTTCCTCCCTTGTTTCTATTCCCCGGGCGTGCAGCAGAGAAGCCATCCAGTCGGGATAGCCCTCCAGCTGAAACGGCGTCGCACGCTGCTTAAAAATGAACATATACTCCCCTTATGGTGAACGAAATAGCGAAGAGCGCGCCCCCGCTGCCGGCGAAGGCGCGCTCCCCAGTTTTCATTTAACGGTAAACCTTGCGGCCCTTCATTTTTTCGGAAAACACGGCCCAGAGGGCGGGCGTCAGCTTGCAAGCCGAATAAAGGCTCACCAGTGAGGCCACCACCAGCGGGCACACCACCGGCAGCGCGGTGTTGAAAGCGCCCAGCCCCGCGATGCCCAGCATGACGACCAGCGCCGCCGCCGTGACTTCCAGCCGCAGACAGCGGGTTTCCCCGGCAGCCGTCTCCGCGGCTTCTGCGTGGGAGACTTCGCGGCGCGACGTCGTGCGCGCAATCTTGCGCGCGCGCTGCAGCACGATCAGGCTCTGGGCAAGGGTGAACAGCGAAGCCATCACAAGCGCGTAAGGCAGCGAGTAAACGGCAGGCACAGCGGCAATGCCGGGCAGCACGATGCTGGCCAGCGCCGTCACGGCGAAAGTGACAAGCAGATCGTGCAGCGTGACTGCCGCAAGCGTCAAACCATGCGCGCGGTCAAAGCGCACAAAGCCATACAGAAGCGCCAGCACAACGGCGGCGCACCCGGCAGCCAAAAGAGAGCCATATTCAAATATGCCCCGAGCGGCATCCGACATATTGAAGGCCAGACGGGCCAGCACGGCGACAACACCGGCGGCTATGATGATACCGCTTACCGCCAAAGTGGAAACAGCAGGTTTTTTCATTTACACGGTCTCCTTTCCGGCGCGCTTTGCGACAAACAGCGCGGTCTTATCGCCAAACAGGTGGAAGGTCTCGGACAGCAGGACACGCAGCAGGATATGGATCATGGCAAGGTCAATGATCAGCCCTACCGCCAGCACGCGCATAAACTGGCCGATCACGCCGTTGTCTAAGATAATCAGCACCAGCGAAAGCAGCAGCGCCGCCGCATACACGTCCAGCGCGATATGGCCGGAAGAAGCGTAGGAATCCTTCAACGCCTGACGGGCGGCGCGGCCGTTTCGTAAGTCGCTCTGCATGCCCTGACAGATCACCAGCACGCCGTAAACGGCAAGCGCAAAGGAGGCAAGCACGCCCACCAGCGTTGCCACGGTAAAACCGCTCTTCAGCAGCGCCGCAAACAGCCAGTTAAAGCCCAACACCAGCGCCAGCGCCCATGCGCCGACAAAGCCCGCCAGGCGATAGCGAACGATCAGATACGCGGCCACAAAGGCAAAGATGCACCACATGCCCAGGACCAGCTTCTTCATGCTGCCTTCGCCCATCAGGGGAGTGCCCGCAGCCTTTTCGCCCGCGGTCAGTTCCGCAGACAGCTTGCCGCTCTGCATGAGCAAAGAATGCATATACCCCTGTTCAAAGGTGAAGCCGGGGATGGAAGCGCCGCCTTCGGTCAGCGGCTCCTGAATGCCGGGCTGCACCAGCGTGGTGCCGTCCTTTTTCAGCATGATGCTCTGGCCCACCAGCTCGGTCGTCTTATCGGCAAATATTTTTTTGCCTTCCGCGTCCAGTTCAAACGAGAGGTACCAGTTTTGCTGCTGCTCATCGGGCGCAACGGCCGCTTTGACGATATGGCTGCCGGACAGAAAATCCACGCCGTCGGGGTCGGCAAAGGAGTAATCGCCCACGCTGGTCAGCAGCTTCAGGCTTTCGTCATTCAGCGCGCCATCCGGCAGCGTCAGCGCAAGGCTGCCGTCTTCCTTTGTTTCAACCGACGCGCCGGTCAGCTTCATCACCGAAAGGCGCTTGGAAAGGGCCTTGGCCGTTTCTCCCGCCACGCCGCCATCGGCTACGGTATAGCTGTACACGGTATTGGCGCCAAAGTCGGCTCCGGGCGCCAGCGCCTCCTGCCATTCAAAGCGCTCCGTGGGCGTGGGGATCCAGGGCAATAATTTATACAGTCCCTCCTGATCCAGCTTCTGCCCCTTGATGCCAAAGAAGCCAAAGGCGGCGGAAAGCGCCAGCAGGACCGCCAGCGTCAGCGCGGCGACCGCTTTGCGGTTGACGCCGCGCTGTGTTTGCACAGTTTTTGCCATGATATGATGCATCCTTTCTGTCTGTTGTTTTTGCGCCGGGAAATATCCCAACAGCACTATCCGGCGCTGGCCGACAGACAGAACGCAAAGTAAGCGGAAACACAGTATATTTTGCCCGCAACAGGCACGCCGTTTGCATCCGCAACGGGACGCAGCACCGGCATCTGCTTGCGCAGGGGGACGGCGCACGCGATGGCACTGTTTCCCGTTCCCCCGGCATCGCGCGCATAGCCGCTCTCACTCGGCTGTCTCGGCAGCATTACAGCCTGCACGGGAGCCGAAGTGACAGCTTCGGGCGCTTCGGTTTCCGCGCTGACCACCATCAGGCTCATCAGCAAAAGAAGGGCAAGCGAAAGCAGCAAAAGATATATGAACCTTTTCAGCAACCGGCCTTCCCCCTCTCTTGCTTCGTTCAGCGGATCATCAGTTGTTTTCCATATCCCCCTGATAGGGCTGCATCGATTTGATGTTCTGTTTCATCATCCGCACTTCTTCCAGCTGCGCGGCCAGCGTGCCGTCCACCTGCTCTAAGAGGCCCGACAATTCATGCTGGGTCTGCGCATGGATGGCGTTGGCATGCTGCATCGCGCCGTCCAGCAGTTCCTGCGCCTGCGCCTGCGCCCTTGCAAGCACGGTCGTCTGGCTGACCAGTTCATCGGCGTGCGCTTTCGCGTCGTCGATCATCTGCTGGGCGCGCGCCTGCGCGTCGGCTGTAACGGCGCGCGCGTTTTCTTCGGCGCTGCGCACCGTGTCGGCGGCGTAGCGATCGGCGTTCGTTTTGCTGTTCTGCGCGTAGGTATTGGCCTCATTGACCATGCCCTGCGCCTGCGCCTGCGCATCCGACAGCGTTTTTTCGGCCTGCGCGGCAGCTTCCTTGATGATGCTTTCCTCGTTGGCGATCACCTTGCGCGCGTTTTCCAGCGAAGGGTCGTAGCTGGATACGATGCGCTTGAGCATGTCGATGGTTTCCTGCTGGTTCACCATCACGCTGCCCATCAGCGGCACACGGCGCGCGTTCTGGATCTGCAGCGTCAGTTCGTCGATCAGCGCAAACACTTCATTTCTCGGCATAGAGGGATACCTCCTTTATGTTTTTATAGAAAACGGTCGTACAGCCTTTGAGCAACAGACGAAGGAACAAACCGGGACACATCGCCGCCCAGCGAGGCGACCTCACGGGCAAGGGTGGAGGAAACATGCTCGTATTCGGGCGATGCGGGCATCAGCAGCGTTTCAAGGCCCGGCAAAAGCTGCCTGTTGGCACGCGCCTGCGCCTTTTCGTTTTCCATGTCGGCGGCGTTGCGGACGCCTTTGATAATCATAGAGATTCCTTTTTCCGCCGCGAGATCGACAAGCAGGCCGGAAAACGAAACCACTTCTACGTTATGGATATCCCGGCAGGCTTCCCTGATGCACGCCACCCGCTCCTTTGGTTCAAGCAAGCCGCGCTTGGAGGTATTGACCATGACCGCAACCACCACCGTATCAAACAATGCGGCGGCCCTGCGAATGATGTCCAAATGGCCGAAGGTGATGGGATCAAAGCTGCCCGGGTACAGCGCCTTCTTCATGGACGTCCCGCCTTTCCAGAAACGTCAGCACGGTATCGCGGTATTGCCGTTTGCTGTAAACGATATAATCGCCGACGCTGCGGGCTTCCTTATCCGCGCCATGTTCCGCTACGATTATACCATGTATGGCAAGCAAACGGTAGTCCCACAGCGCTTGCAGCATTTCGTTGATTTCCAGACAATATGGAGGGTCCAGAAACACAAGGTCAAACTGCGCGCCATCCTCATGCAAAGCCTGCACATTCCTGCGCCAGTCGCCCCGCAATATGCGCGTTTCGTTTTCCGCCTTCAGCAAACGGACGTTTCCTTCCAGCGCCCGGATGGCCTGCGGCGCCTTATCGCAAAACACGCAGGAAGCGGCGCCCCGCGACAACGCCTCAAACCCCAGCGCGCCGGAACCTGCAAACAGATCCAATACGTTCTTGTCTTCCACTTTGCCGTACAGGATGCTGAACAGCGATTCGCGCGTGCGCCCCAGCGTCGGCCTTGTATCCATACCGGCGGGCGCGGCGATTTCCCGCTGCCGATACTTGCCTGCAATCAGCCGTATCGCCATATCAGATGATGCGCTCCGTGCGCTCGCGCCTTTTCTGCCTTTCCTTCTTTTCGCGCGCTGCGCGGCGTTTCTTGCCCAGCGCAATGTCCGCGTGCACGCGCGCGCGCCGTACAGGGCCAAACAAGTACCCGGCGGCATAAAAAGCCGGCACAATGCACAGAAGCAGCGGGCTTAATCTTTCCATCAGCAGCATATGCCCCGCGTTGTCCGCGCCAAACAGCGATACATACGGGAAAAGCAGCAGCCTCACGCCGATGCGAAGGATATTTTCCAGCGCGACTGGTTCCACTTGATGATAGTATTGAAGCGCCGCCCCCACCTCCCTGTGGCGTTCAAGCGGGGCCACCCATGCAGGCAAACTGCCCAAATGATAGACCTGCCTGGTTGCGATCACGGCAAACAGCAGGGCGGGAAGCAGCAGGGGCAGCATCCCGATCAGCACGCTGAAAAAGCCTTTCAGGCGGTGGTAGCAGCGCGCCTCATCCTTCGGGGAAGGCATTAGCCCATTTTCGATACGGGTATGCACGATTTCGCCGAAAGACACATCCTCTTCCCCGGCGCTGCCGCCCTCCATGAACAAATAGGCAGCCACAGCCGACAGCACCGCCACATTCAGCAGCGGCTGCCAGAACCCCTTTAGCGAAACAAGCAGCTGTCCGATAAACAGATAGAATACAACGGACAGCAGCGATAGCACCAGCACGCGCAGGCCGCGCCGCGCCGCAAAACCGCTGACCGCCCTCCCTGCATGGTACGGTTTGGCCGTATGTACCTGTTGATTGGTTGCTTTTGCCACTTCAGCCTCCATTATCTGTGGTATACAGGGTGGGCACGCGCCTGGACGGCGACAGCAGCACCTCATACGAAATGGTATTGAGCACCTTTGCCACATCCTGCGCGGTGATGCACGCCTCGCCGCTTTGGCCGATCAGTACCGCCTGATCGCCGACGGCGATGCCTGCGCTGCCCGTTACATCCGCCATCATCTGATCCATGCACACGCGGCCCACAATGGGGTACTTGTGCCCCTTTATCAGCACGCTGCCGCCCGGAGAAAAGGCCCGGGCCACGCCGTCGCCGTACCCGGCGGCCAAGGTGGCGATCAGCGTTCTGCGCTTAGCCTTAAACGTGCAGCCATAGCTGACAGCGTCCCCTTTTTCGATCCGGCGCAGCGCCGTAACCTCCGTGTAAAACGAGAGCGCGGGCTTAAAGGGAATATCCGTTTCAACCGGCGGATAGCCGTACAGCGCGATGCCGGGGCGCACCATGTCGAAACGGGTGTCCGGGTACCGCAGCGCCGCCGCGTTGGACGCGGCGTGCAGCATGACGCCCTCGGGCAGGAAAGCCGCAAAGCCCTTAAAGGCCCGCGTCTGCCGGCAGGTAAACGCATCGCTTTCGCCATCCGCGTCGGCAAAATGGGTAAACGCGCCCGTCAGCTTAAGAGACTCAGAAGAATGCAAGCGCGCAATCGCTTCGCGCCATTGCGCGATATCTCTGAATCCGTCGCGGCTAAGCCCCGTATCGGCCGCAAGGTGTACATCCATGCCGATGTTGCGGGCCGCTTTTTCCGCCGCGGCCAGCCCCTCCAATGAATGGATGGAGGCGATAAGCCCGGTGCGGGCGCACAGCGCATAGCCTTTTTCGTTGGTGGGCGCCAGCACCAGTATGGGCGCTTGAATGCCGTAGTCGCGCAGTTCTTCGCCCTCCTCCGGCAGCGCGACAGCCAGCCAGTCCGCCCCGCCCTTTAAAAAGGCGGCAGCCGCCTCGCAGCTGCCATGGCCATAAGCGTTCGCTTTCACCACGGCGCACAGTTTGATGTGCGGCGGCATGGCCGCCCGCATCAGGCGCGCGTTGCTTTCCAGCGTCGCCGTATTCACTTCAAGATAGGTATTGCGGCACGATGTCAAAGATGGCTAACCTCTTCCTGCGTCAGAATACGCACCTGACTCTTGGTCAGCGTTTCGCAGGCTTTCTCTAATTGTTCGGTACGCAGGATGATATAGGCCTGTTTGCCCCCATCCCGCAGAAAAGAATACAGGTATTCGACCGCGATGTCGTTTTCCGAAAGCAGCCTTAACACTCTGGCAAGGCTGCCCGGCTGATCGGGCACCTGAATGGTCAATACATCATTCAGCCGCGCCGTATACCCGGCGCTGGTGATGAGCTTCATCGCCCGCTCCCAGTCGGCCACAATGCCGCGCAAAATACCGAATGAGGCGGTATCGGCAATGGAAAGGGATATAAGATCAATGTGATTTTCGCCAAGAAGCCGGGTGAACTCCGCGAGGCGTCCGGGCGTATTTTCAATGAAAACAGAAATCTGCTTTACATACATGTTTATCGCCCCTTTCTTTTGTATTATATCATAGCATTTTTTGCTTGACTACTGTTGTTCTTCCTTTTCGCTTCTCAGATCAATGACGCGCTTGGCCTTCCCGTCTCCCCTTGGCAGCGATCCCGGCTGGCAAAGCTTCACATCCGCCCTAATCAGCAGGCCGACGCTCAGCTGGTGGGCGATTTGATTTTTCAGGTTTTCAATGTCGCGCACCGTATCGCCGATCAGCGTTCTGTCCAATTCCACCTGCACTTCAATGGTGTCCATGTGATGCACCCTGTCCACGATGATCTGATAGACCGGCATGATGCCCTTGATCTGCATCAGGATATATTCGATCTGCGACGGGAATACGTTGACGCCGCGGATGATCAGCATATCGTCGGTACGCGCCTTGACGCGCTTCATGCGCGCGTGCGTGCGCCCGCAGGCGCAGGACGTATCGTCCAGCACGGTAATGTCATGCGTTCTGTACCGCAAAAGCGGCATCCCTTCCTTGGACAGGGTGGTAAACACCAGTTCCCCCTCCCGCCCCTCGGGCAGCGGTACGCCGTTTTCGTCTACCACTTCGGGATAGAAGCAGTCTTCCCAAATATGCAGGCCGCTGTTTGCCGGGCACTCCATCGCAACGCCCGGGCCCATGATTTCGGTCAGCCCATAGATATCCAGCGCCTTGATGCCCAGCATCTCTTCGATCTTTTTGCGCATGCCGTCCGTCCACGGTTCCGCGCCGAATACGCCGCTGCTGAGGCAGAAGTTTTCATGCGGGATGCCGTGTTTTTCAATCGATTCCGCGAGATTGAGCGCGTACGAGGGCGTGCACAGCAGCGTCGTCGCCTTAAAATCCTGCAAAAGCGTCAGTTGGCGCTCGGTATTGCCGCCGCTGGCAGGGATGACCGAAGCGCCGATCCTTTCCACGCCGTAATGCGCCCCAAGGCCGCCGGTAAACAGGCCGTAGCCGTAGGCCACATGCACGATGGAAGAACGGGTAACGCCCGCCACCGTCAGCGAGCGCGCCACCAGATCGGCCCACAGGCTGATATCCCCCGCCGTATACCCCGCCACCGTGGGTTTGCCCGTCGTGCCGGATGATGCGTGCACCCGAACAATCTCCTCCTGCGGTACCGCAAACAGGCCGAAAGGATAGTTTTCCCTCAAATCGCTTTTTTCGGTAAACGGCAGAAACCGTACGTCGTCCACCGTTCTGATATCGCCGGGCTCGATGCCCAGCGCCTGCATTTTGCCGCGGTAAAACGGCACATGCGCATACACGCGCCGCACCAGCGCCTGTAATTTTTTGTTCTGTATGGCCCTGAGTTCGTCCCGCGAAGCGGTCTCGACCGTCTTATCCCACATCAGTTCCATGTCAAACCTCTGCAACGCCTTTGGACGCGGCCTCCCGGCCCAGCCTGAAAGCGCAGTTGTTGACGGAAAGCGTTTTGGGCGGCACTACGCTTTCCATGGCGGCCAGCCACGTTTCCTCCGTCCACGGCAGATAATGCGAAAGCGCCCCCAGCAGCACCATGTTGACGCCGCGCTGGTCGCCCGCCCGAAGCGCGATATCGTAGGCATCCAGCTCCAACGAGCGGACGCTTAGCTTTTCCCTGGGGTATTCTTTTTGCCCAAGGATCACCGGCATCGGCATGATCTCCTGCACATTGGCGATCATCAGCCCGTCCGGCTTTACATAAACCTCGGTGCGCAGGGCCTCCAGGTGCTCAAAGGCCAGCACAAAATCCGCTTCGTGCAGGGAAACAAGCGGCGCGTGCACCTGTTCGCCCATTCGCACATGGGTGATTACGCTGCCGCCGCGCTGCGCCATGCCATGTACCTCGCTTAATTTGACATCCATATTTTCATGCATGGCAAGCGCGCCCAGCACCTTGCTGGCAAGCAGCGTGCCCTGCCCGCCGACGCCGACGATGATGATGTTCAGCATGATGCCATATCCTCCCGTTCATGGTCTTTAAGCGCATGGTGCGGACAAATCTGGCTGCACAGGCCGCAGCCCACGCACAGCGAAGCGTCGATGGCGACGCCGTTTTCCCCTTTGCGTATCGCGGGACACCCTATTTTCAGGCAAGCGCCGCAGCTGCGGCAGCCCTCGACCGCAACGGCGGGATGGCGCTGCTTGTTCAGCAGCGCGCAGGGCGATTGGGCGACAATCACCGATACGCCGTCGCGCGCCGTTTCTTCCTTCAGCGCTTCCATCATCGCGCGGTAGTTCATGGGGTTGACGGTGCGGGCGTGCGCGCCCAGCGCCGCACAGAGCCGCTCAAAATCCACGCTGAAAGCGGGCTGGCTGTAAATATTATAGCCCATGCCAGGGTTCTGCTGGTGTCCCGTCATTGCCGTAATGCGGTTATCGAGCAATACCACCGTGATGTTGCCGCCATTGTACACCGCGTTCAGCAACGAGGGCATGCCGCTGTGCATAAAGGTGGAATCCCCGATCACTGCGACTGCCTTTTTGGAAAACGCCCTGCCTTTGGCTTTTTCAGCGCCGAAGGCCATGCCGATGCTGCCCCCCATGCACAGCGAAGCGTCTATGGCCGCAAGCGGCGCCATGGCGCCCAGCGTGTAGCAGCCGATATCCCCAAACACGGTAAGGTTCAGCCGCTTGATGGCATAGAAGCTGGCCCGGTGCGGGCAGCCGGGGCATAAAACGGGCGGCCTTGCGGGCAGATCGGCTTCGGGGGCGGGTTGGGCTTGGCCGAATATCGCTCTCAGCCTATCCACCGACAGTTCGCCCTGAAGCCCTGTCAGCTCTTTCCCTTTTACATCAAGCCCCATCGCCGCCGCTTCTTTTTCGATCACGCCTTCCAGTTCTTCGATCACATACAGGCGTTCGACCTTTTTTGCAAACGCGCGCATCATGTTTTCGGGCAGCGGATAGGTAAGCCCCAGTTTCAGCGTGCTGGCATTGGGCAGCGCTTCGCGCACATATTCATACGCAACGCCGGAGGAGATAACGCCCACCTTTGTATCGCGCATCTCTTCCCGGTTAAGGGGGAGACTGTCCGCGTCGGCGCGCAGGCGGCTTTCTCTTTCCTCCACAAAAACATGGCGTTTTCTGGCCATGGCCGGCATCATCACATATTTGGCGATGTCCTTTTCATAGGGCTTGTCGGCTGGTTCCTCCCTTTCGCCCATATCCACCACGCCCCTTGAATGCGCAAGGCGCGTGGTGATGCGCACAAAGACCGGCGTATCGTAGGTTTCCGACAGCCAATAGGCCGTTTTCATCATGTCCTTTGCTTCCTGACAGTCGGACGGCTCCAGCACGGGAATGTGCGCGGCCCGGGCGATCTGACGCGAATCCTGCTCGTTCTGGCTGGAATGCATGGCCGGATCGTCCGCGCAGACGATGACCAGACCGCCGCGCACGCCCGTATATGCCGCCGTAAACAAAGGATCGGCCGCCACGTTGACGCCCACATGCTTCATGCAGCTGAGCGCCCTCACGCCGCCCAGCGCCGCGCCGAAAGCCGTTTCCACCGCCACTTTTTCATTGGTCGCCCATTCACACTTCATTTCGGGGCAGAGGGCGGCAAACTCCGTGATCTCCGTACTGGGCGTACCGGGATAGCTGGAAACCACCTTGACCCCTGCCTCGTACGCCCCGCGCGCAATCGCTTCGTTCCCCAACATCATCTTCTTCATCGTTTCGCCTTCTTCCCGTTTTTGATAGAAGGTCATCCGGCCTTAGCACGGATGACCTGTTCGGAGGATTGTATGATTATACCAGATTATGCGTTCTCGGTGCCCGCCATCGTGTACTTTCTTTGTTTCAAAAAAGCGCTTCAACAAATTCTTTGGCGTCGAATGCCTGCAAATCGTCGATGCCTTCGCCCACGCCGATATACCACACCGGAATATTCAGTTCGTTGCGGATGGCCAGCGCAATGCCGCCCTTGGCCGTGCCGTCCAGCTTGGTCAGGATGATGCCGTTGATCTCGGCCGCTTCTTTAAACTGCTTCGCCTGATTCAGCCCGTTCTGTCCCGTCGTCGCGTCCAGTATCAGCATGCAGCGCATACCGGCCTGCGGGTACTCCCGGTCGATGATGCGCCGGATCTTATTCAGTTCATCCATCAGGTTCTTCTTGTTATGAAGACGGCCCGCCGTATCCACGATCAGCAGGTCTGTCTTGCGTGCCTTGACCGACTGCACAGCGTCAAACACCACCGCCGCCGGATCGGAGCCTTCCTGATGGCGGATCAGCGGCACACTGGCCCTTTCCGCCCACACGGCCAATTGGTCATCCGCCGCCGCTCGAAAGGTATCGGCCGCGGCCAAAGTAACCGAACGCCCAACCTCCTTAAAGCGCAGGGCCAATTTGCCCACCGTGGTCGTTTTGCCCACGCCGTTTACGCCCACCACCAGCATCACCATCGGCCAGGAAAGAGGGGGCCTTGGAATATTCATGTGGTCGATCAGTATCTGCTTAAAGGCTTCGCGGGCGGTCTTGGCGTCCCTGATCTTTTTTTCCTTCACCTCGCCGCGCAGCTTGCCCACAAGGTCTTCCGCCGTTTTGACGCCCGTGTCGGCCATCACCAGAATGTCCGTAAGCTCTTCAAAAAAATCCTCGTCCACCGCGCCCGACGCTTCCACCAACCGGTCGACCCGGCCGGTCAGATTATCGCGCGCCTTGCTGAGCCCCTCTTTCAAGCGCTGAAAAAAGCCTTCTTTTGCCATTGCTGCCTCCTTAGGTAATGTTTTCAAGGTTGACGGACACCATGGAGCTGACGCCCTTTTCCTGCATGGCGACGCCATACAAAGCGTCGCAGCGCTCCATGGTCCCCTTGCGGTGCGATACCACAATAAACTGCGTCGTGCGGGCGTATTCGGCCAGATAATCGGCAAAATAACCGATATTCGCTTCATCCAGCGCCGCTTCGATCTCATCCAGAATGCAGAAGGGCGTCGGCTTCAGTTTCAGCATCGCAAACAGGATGGCGATGGCCGTCAGCGCCCGCTCGCCGCCCGATAATAGGCTCAACAGCTGCAGCTTTTTGCCCGGGGGCTGGGCGACGATCTCAATGCTGCAGGTGAGCGGCTCCGCGGGGTCAACGAGCTTCAGCGCCGCCTGCCCGCCGCCAAACAGCCGGGTGAAGGTTTCGCCAAAGTACGCATTGAGTTTTTCAAACTCCTTGACAAACTGCTTTTCCATGCTGCTGAGCAGCCGGTCGATCAGATCCACCAGGTCTTTTTCTGCCTTGGCGGCGTCGTCGCGCTGGACGGTCATGTGATCCAGCCGTTCCTTGGTCTCGGCGTATTCCTCCACCGCGTGTACGTTGATGGGGCCCATTTCCCTGATCTCTTTTTTGATGCGCCCCGCCTCACGCTCGCCCGACACCAGATCAAACTTGCCCTCCGCGCGGAAGGCTTCCGCGCCCGCATAGGTCAGTTCGTAGGCGTTCCAGATATGGTCGGTCAGCTGCTGCAGCTCGTCCTCCGTGCGCGCAAGCACGATTTCGCTCCGGTGCAGCTTGGAGGACACATCGGTCAAAAAGCTGTGGGTCTGCTCCGTTTCATCCTGTATTTCTCTCTGGCGCTGCAACAGCCTTTTGCGGTCGATGTCCACGCGAGCGGACTGTTCCTCCGCCGCCTGCTTCTCCCGAAAAAGCCGTTCGATCTCGTTTTCCTTGCCGCGCAGTTCTTCTGCGTCCCGGTCAAAGGCCGCGGTCAGTTCGCGCAGCTTTTCTTCATTCCGCTGTACCCGCGCCCGCTCATGCGCCCGCTCTTCCTGCCAGCGCCTTTTGTCGCGCAGCAGCACATCCAGCGTATGGGCAAACGAAGAAAAGTCCACCTGCAGCCTGCCCACCTTTTCGCGCTGCCCGTCCACAAGGCTGCGGGCGGATAAAAGCTGCTCCTGAAGCCGCTCCGTCTCCTTCTCCATGGCCTCGCGGTCAATGTTCACATCGCGGGTCCTGTCCGTCGCCGCCTTCAGATCGCGCTCGATCTCATCAATCGCTTCTTCCAGCTGCTGCCTTGCGTCCAACGTGTTTTGCAATTCTTCCCGGCAGGCCTGCACGCTTTTTTCGGCGTTCTGCACCCGCTCCTGTTCGCGCGCCATGGCGATTTCCTCATCGTGCAGGCGGTCATAGGCTTCCTGCCTTAAGCGCTTATACTCTTCCCGCTTTTGAGAAAGGCTCTCCCACTCCTCCTGCATTTCTTCCAGGCGTTTCTGCTTAGCGGCGATGCTTTCCTTCAGCTCCTTCATTTCGCGCTCGCGGCCAAGCAGGCTGATGCTCTGGTTTTGATTGGTACCGCCCGTCATCGCGCCGCCGGTGCGCATCACGTCGCCGTCCAAGGTCACCACGTTAAAGCTGTGGTGCCCGAACCGCATGATGGCGATGGCGGCGTTCAGATCCTGCGCGATCAGCGTGCGGCCCAAAACATTTTCGACCACGCCCCTGTATATGCTGTCATACTCGATCAGTTCGCTGGCGACGCCAAGGCATCCGGGCAAAGAAAGCGCCCTGCGTTCCTGTGTATTCAGCGTGCGCGGCTGTACAGCCGTCAGCGGCAGGAACGTCGTGCGGCCCAGCTTATTGGCGCGCAGGTAGTCGATCAGCGCCTTGGCCGTTTCCTCGTCCTCGGTCACGATATGCTGCAGCGTGCCGCCCAGTATCATATCGATGGCCGTTTCATAGGCTTTGGGCACCCTGATAAGCCGCGCCACGACGCCGTGCACCTTGGGGTTGTCTTTGGCATAGGCGATCGCCTTTCGCACCGCGCCGTAATACCCCTCATAGCCCTTGGACATTTCTTCCAGGAGGCTAAACCGGCTTACATCGGCCTGCGCCTTGGCGGAAAGCCTGCGCATTTCTTCGCTGAGGGCCTGAAACTGTTCGCCGCGTTCCCGCAGCGTTCCCTCGATATTGAGCGCATCTTTTTTAAGCGCTTCCAGCGCCTCATCCGCTTCTTTTTTTTGCAGCCGGCTCGCCGCCAGCGCGTCCGTCAGCTGTTTTTCCTTGTCCTGAATGCCGTCGATGGAGGACACGACCTCTGTCAGGCGGCTGTGCATCTGCGTCAGCATGGCCTGCTGGCGCGCTTCCATGCTCTTAAAGTCGGTCAGCCGGTTCACGGCGGAAAGAATACGTTCCTTATGGGTGTCCAGCTTCCCTTCGCATTCCTCGGCTTCACGCGCCAGCGCTTTCAGCTTTTCTTCTTCCTGCGTCAGCACCGCCTTGGCCCGTTTCTGCTGTTCATCCGTTTTTTCGGTATCCAGTGCGCCCTTTTCAAACAGGGCGTCCAGTTCGCCGATTCTTTCCGCGCTCTGCCGGTTGCTTTCCCGAAGGCGCGCGATCTCCGTTTCACCGGCCTGCAGGCGCGCGCTCTGGCGCTCCTTTTCGGTCTGCGCGTTTGCCAGCGCGCCCAGCTTTTCCTCCAGCAGCAGGCGGGCCGCCTGGATGGCGTTTTCCACCGTTTCCTGCTCGCCGTCCATCTCGCTGCGCAGCTGTCCCAGTTCGCTCAGACGCCGCTCATAGCCCTCTTGAAACCCCTGCTGCTCGCGGATGCCCGCCTGCAAGGACTCCATCCGCTCTTTAAGCCGCGTATGGCGAACAAGGAAAACATTGAGTTCCAGGTCTTTTAGGCGGCTTGAAAGCTCAAGGTAGCGCCGCGCCACCTCGGCCTGATCGCTCAGCGGCCCGATGCGGTTCTCGATCTCGTCAATCAGATCGTTGACGCGCAAAAGGTTCTCCCGCGTTTTTTGCAGGTTGCGCTCGGCTTCTTCCTTGCGCACGCGGTAGGTAACGATACCGGCGGCCTCCTCGAATACCTGACGCCGCTCTTCGCCTTTTGCGGACAGAATATCGTCGATCCTGCCCTGCCCGATGATGGAATAGCCTTCCTTGCCGATGCCCGTATCGCGGAACAGCTCCACGATGTCCCGCAAGCGGCAGTTCGCCTTGTTCAGGTAATATTCGCCCTCGCCGCTTCTGTAGACGCGGCGGGTCACCATCACTTCCGCATACTTGGTGTTCAGCGCACCGTCCTCGTTGTCGAATATCAGGGACACTTCGCAGTAGGGCATGGCCTTGCGCTTCTCAGTGCCGGAGAAAATAACATCCTCCATCTTGGCGCCGCGCAGCGCCTTGGCGCTCTGTTCCCCCAGCACCCAGCGAACGGCATCGGAAATATTGCTTTTACCCGAACCGTTAGGCCCTACGATGCCCGTAATGCCCTGGTTAAACGCAATCTCCGTCCGCTGCGCGAAGGATTTGAACCCATATATCTCCAGCCGCTTAAGCTTCATCTGACGCTTCCTCTCGCTGCAGCGCAGCAAGCGCCATGGCTGCCGCTTCCTGCTCCGCCCGTTTTTTGGCCGTCGATACCGCCCTCCCCTTTTCCTTGTCGTCCACCAGCACCGCCATTTCAAACAGACGTTTATGCATGGGGCCGCTTTCGCCCATCAGAACATACTCCGGCTGTTCCCTGCCCATGCCCTGCAGGTATGCCTGCAAAGCGCCCTTGGCATCCAGGGGGCTGCCTTTTTCCCTGAGCCTTTGCGCCCACAGTGTGCCGATCACCGACGCAACCTTTTCCATGCCGCCATCCAGGTAGACGGCCGCCAGAACAGCCTCCATCGCATCGGATACAATGCTCCTGCGCTCGCGGCCGCCGGACAGCTCACAGGTTTTATCCATGCGGATGTACTGGCCAAGCCCCAACCCGCGGGCAACGTCGAATAAGGCGTCCTCGCACACCAGCGAAGCGCGCCGTCTGGTCATTTCCCCTTCCTGCAATTCCGGCTTCTGGTCGTACAGCAGCCTGCTGATGCATATTTCTAGCACCGCATCGCCCAGAAATTCCAGACGCTGGTTGTTCTTTTCCGTTTGGCTGGGATGCGTCAGCGCAAGCTGCAACAATGCGGCGTCGCGAAACGCATAGCCCAATTTCTGCTCAAGCTGTTCCCTGTAATCCATGCTGCTCATCCCGCAACAAAAAGGCCGCCTAAGCGGCAGCCTTTCCGCAATCGGTTATTTATCCTGCATCGACTCGATGTACGCAACAACGTCGCCCACCGTTTTCAGGGTCGTGATGGCGCTGTCTTCCACCTGCATCTGAAATTCATCTTCCAAATCCATAATCAGCACCATGATGTTGGCGCTGTCGGCCCCCAGGTCTTCCACCAGACGGGCGTCCGCCACAACCTTTTCAGGGGCGACCTTCAGCTGATCCGCAATCAGCTTGGACACAGTTTCGAATACCATAAGTTTTCCTCCCGTAATCTTATTCGGATAACGTATCAGCAATAGCCTGGGCGACGCCGCCCTCGGCCATGTTGAAGCACTGCCTGATGGCGCTTGCAAACGCATGCGGGTTGGACGAGCCGTGCGCTTTGACCACCGCGCCCTGTACGCCCAATAGCGGCGCGCCGCCCACCTCGGTATAATCCATTCGTTTTTTGACGCGCCGGAAAGCGGGCTTGGAAAGCAGGGCCCCCATCTTGCTGCGGGTATCGGCCATCAGTTCCGTCTTGATCATGCCCATCAGCGTACCGGCCACGCCTTCCATGAATTTCAGGATCAGGTTGCCGTCAAACCCGTCGCACACCACGACATCCGCCTGATCGGCGGTGATATAGCGCGCTTCAATGTTGCCCACAAAATGGAAGGGCGCCGAGGCCATCAACGGATAGGTTGCCTTGGTCAGGGCATTGCCCTTTTCTTCCTCCGTGCCGTTATTGATAAGCCCGATGCGCGGGTTTTCCATATGAAGGACTTTGCGCATATAGGCATCGCCCATGATGCCGAACTGCACCAGCCATTCGGGCTTGCAGTCAACATTGGCGCCGCAGTCCACCAGCAGAAACCGGCCCTTGCCGCTTGGCATCAGCGGAGCCAGCGCAGGCCGCTCAATGCCGGGGATACGCCCCAGGCGCAGCATGCCGCCCAGCAGCACCGCCCCGGTGGAACCGGCCGATACAAAACCGTCCGCTTCCTTGGCCCTGACGGCCAGCATCCCCTTTACGATGGACGAGCTCTTTTTCTGCCTGATCGCCATCGCCGGGGATTCATGGTTGGTGATGATGTCTTCGGCTTCTTCAACTATGATGCGATCCGCCACATCCTCAGCGCCCGCAAGATAGGGCGTGATCTCCTTGCTGAGCCCCGCCAGCGTGACACGCAGATTTTTTTCGTTGCGAAGCGCTTCAATCGCGCCCAGCACCGTCGCTTCGGGCGCATGATCGCCGCCCATCGCGTCTACAAAAATATGTACCATTCCGCTTTTCCCGATTCACAAATTAGCGCGGATCCGCGCCGAAGACAGTTTAACACACAATAAGGCAAATAACAAGAATTGCGCTGCACGGGGAGTGTTGTTGGTGTAGGTTTGTCAAACATAGGTTACAGAAGAGGGAGGATAGGGGGGTCAAGGTAAAGGGTGGAGATTTTTCCGGCGATAGGGATGCCGGAAAAATA
>CAZFUT010000036.1:0-24451 GCA_964522425.1 uncultured Oscillospiraceae bacterium | reverse complement strand
GCTCCTTCAACTACGACAGCCCGCAGTTTGATATGCTCAGCGGCGAATGCGCCGTGGGCTACATGTTTACCTCCTACCTTTCCATCGTCCTTGCCGAACGGCCCGATATGAAGATCGTCTATCCCAAGGAAGGCATCGGCTTTGGCATCGACGCGCTGGTGATCGCTAAAAGCGCGCCCCATCCCGGCAACGCGCACAGGCTGATCAACTACCTCTTAGACGGCAAGGTGGGCGCGCATATCGCCAAGATGCAGGGCTATATCTCCCCCAACAAGGCGGCGGTGGAGTTTATGGAGGACGCGGTGAAAAACAACCCCGTCACCAACATCCCCGAAAACCTGCTGATGGGCGCCGAGTTCATACAGGACCTGGGCGCCGACAACGAGAGCAAGTTCCAATCCATCTGGCAGGAGTTCAAGCTGCAATAACCCTTCGGATCATCCAAACGGTACGGCCAACGCCGTGCCGTTTTTTGTCGTGCGCCCGGCGGCACACGTTTCTAATACCAGTGAAAAACATTCATGCATCCAAAGCGGAGAGGAATTTTGGTTTAGAGCAAGGAGCGAATGCGAAGGCGTAGCGGCGCTACGTCGAGCGTTCGCGACGACGCCTCTAAGCCAAAAGATCCGACGCGACGATGCGTGAATGGTTTGAATTGGTATAATGGGTGAGAAAACCGAACCCGCCCAATAGCGGGAAGGGTATGGCCGAAAAAGGGTGTCCACCATAAGGTGGAATCTGAAGGAAGCCGGATGTGGGAACAGATTGACCACGGGCAAACCTCGGGCCTGACGAAGAGAAACGAAGAATGGCAGAACCGCTAAGCGTCCCGATATCCGGCAAAATGTGCCGCCAAGTGCCATCAGCTGAACCGCCGCTTACGGATCCGCATGAGCGGCGGTATCGGAGGATGAGGATTAGCCATCCCCCTCTTGCTCGATCGGTTCTGCGCTTCCCTTTTTTATAGGGAAGGAGTCCGGTTACAGCGTCAGGATGATGCTCCAGATCACTGTGGCGGGGAAAGCGCAGAGGGTGGAAAAGATCACCAGGCGCGTAGCAAACTGAGGGTCACGGCCGTACTTGGCGGCCAGCATGGTGGTGGTCGCGCCCGCGGGCATGGCGGCCAGCAGCACGCTGACGCCCCGGATGGTCCCGCTGATGGGCAGGAGCAGGCACAGCGCGTACACGATCAGCGGCAATATCACCAGACGGTGCAGGGTAAACATCACCATCGTCCGATCGACCAGGCGGTGCAGGTCGATCTCAGCCAGCGTCATGCCGATGACCAGCATGGACAGGGCGGTATTGCACCTTGCAAGCATCTGGATGGGTTCCAATATCATGCGCGGCGGCTTGGCGCGGAGAACCATGCAGAGGATGCCCAGCTCGCACGCAATCACGCACGGATGCGTCAGCACCTTCCGGGCCGCCAAGCGCTTGTCGTTGATGCCCGTGTACAGCGCCAGGCCTTCGGACCACATCATGATACGCTGGGGAATCAGATAGATGCCGCCCAGCACCATCCCGGCCGGGCCAAACACGCCTTCGGCGATCGGGTTGCCAAGGAAGCCCGCGTTGGAGCAGATCATGGCGTAGGAGAGGTTGACCCTTTCATTTTCCGCATATTTCCGAAAGGCGATCCGATTGTAGGCGAGCGCGATCAGCTGGATGCCGCAGGAGACACCGAAGACCCAAAGAAAACCGGCATACATGCCATCACCCGCCACCCCGATGAAGGAGTTGAAGATGTTGCAGGGCAGTACGACGTATAATACAAGGTTGGTCAGGTTCAGCTCGCCTTCCTTGCCCAAAACCCCGGTGCGCCTGACCAGATAGCCGACCGCGACCATCGCGAATATATTGATCTCCAGATACCAGAGCTTGTCCATAGACCGCCTTTCAATCATGCGCGTAAAGGTCCTGCCCGGGACGGGGCGCCGTGCCCGGATCAGGTGATGGGCGCGGGGTTAAAGACGCAAAGATAGTTGGAAAGCCTGTACTGTTCGGCAAAGGGCCTGTATGTCCCGCTCGCGCACCGAAGAATCATGTCAAAGACTTCCCGGCCGATCTCTTCCAGCGTCTTGGCCCCTGTCGCCACATCGCCCGCGCTGATGTCGATCAGATCGGGCCACTGTTCCTTCAGCTCGTTCCGGGAGCTGACCTTGATGACCGGTACGGCCGCAAGGTTATAAGGGGTGCCCCTGCCCGTCATAAAGACCTGCAGGCCGATACCGCTGGCCATCTGGCACGGTCCGCAGACCATATCGCTGGCCGGTGTCGCGGCAAATATCTCGCCGCGCTTGGTCGGGCGTTCGGCAGGTGACAGCACCTCCACGATGGGAGAAGTGCCCGACTTGGCGATGCTGCCCATCGCCTTTTCCACGATGTTGGCAAGGCCGCCCTTCTTATTGCCCGGCGTTGGGTTGGCGCTGCGATCCACATTGGCCGCTTGGAGATACCGGTCGTACCAGCGCATCTCCCTGACCAGCTTGTCCCGCACGGCTTCGCTCACGCATCGCTCGGCGATCAGGTGCACGCCGTCGCGCACCTCGGTGACCTCGCTGAACAGGACGGTCGCGCCGCCCCTGACCAGCATGTCGGCCGCGTAGCCCGCCGCAGGGTTTGCGGTCACGCCGGAGAAAGCGTCGCTGCCGCCGCACTGCATGCCGATCAAAAGGTCATGGAGGGGCAATTCCTCCCGCCTGCGCCGGTTCAGGATGGCCAGCTTCTTCTCCGCCATCCCGCA
Organism: uncultured Oscillospiraceae bacterium; assembly: GCA_964522425.1. GTDB lineage: Bacteria > Bacillota > Clostridia > Christensenellales > Aristaeellaceae > DTU024. The sequence continues at coordinate 21,705 of CAZFUT010000036.1, read as the reverse complement.
GATGGCGTTGATGCAGCCTTCAAAGCCGTGGCAGTCCTGCAGGGCGACCACGTTTTCCGGCGTGTTGTTTTCCGCCCCGACCAGCCGGTCGACCGTCAGCTTTTCGCAGCCCAGCGCGACCACCATCAATTGCCCGCCGAAATTGGGATGCCTTGCGATGTTCTGCAGAGTGCGAATGGGGATCTCGGCATCCTGCGCGTTGATGGCCACGCCGCAGCCGTAGGCGTGGTTGACGGCCACGACATCGTCCACATGGGGGTAGCGCAGCACGATGTCCCTGCGGATACGCTCCAGCGCCACGTTCAGCACGCCCTCCACGCACTGCACCGTGGTCTGTATGCCCAAAATATTGCGCGTGCCCGCGTAGCCGTCCAGTGGATCCTTGTAGCCGTACCAGGTTGTAAGGGGCGGCTCGGGCAGGTCGGTGCGGATATTGGTACCCCAGGGCAGATCATCCAGCGCGGGCGACGCGGGCAAACGCACCATATTTTCGTTGATCCAGCGGCCCGCCTCGATGTCTTCCTCGGCATAGCCCAGCACGGCGCCGTAGCGTACGATGGCCCCGCCCTTTGCGATCCTTTTAAGGCTGATCTTATGCGCCTGCGGGATATCCGAAACCGCCACCACGCCCTGCATCGCTTCGGTGCCGGCCTTGATATCATGGATGGCGATCGCGACATTGTCTTCCGGCCTTACTTGTATACAGTCTTGCATATCGTCCTCCGAAAGGTACGTCAGCGCACCATGCAGGGCTTCTTGTTGTCAAACTTCCAGCCGGGGATCAGATACTGCATGCCCCGGGCGTCGTCGCGCGCGCCCAAACCGTGCTCCAAATACAGCGCGTTTGCTTTTTTGACCTGTTCCATGTCGATCTCGATGCCCAGGCCGGGCTTCCTGGGCAGGTCGATACAGCCGTCCACGATGGACAGCGGTTCCTTGGTCAGGCGGTCGATGCCCTCCTGCCAGATCCAGTGCGTGTCGATCCCGTTCATTTTACCGGGAATGGCAGCCGCACACTGCACCATCATCGCTAGGGAAATGTCGAAGTGGTTGTTGGAATGACAGCCCCACATGAGGCCGAAATCATTGCACAGCTGGCCCACGCGCACCGAGCCGTTCATCGTCCAGAAATGCGGATCGGCCAGAGGAATATCCACGCTCTGCAGCGCGATGCAGTGGCACATCTGCCGCCAGTCGGTGTTGATCATGTTGGTGGCGGTTGGCATCATTGTCGCCTTGCGGAACTCGGCCATGATTTCGCGGCCGGAGAAGCCCTCTTCCGCGCTGCACGGGTCTTCGCAGTAGGCCAGCACTTCCTTCAATTGAGGCGCAACGGCCAGCGCCTCCTTCAGGCTCCATGCTCCGTTGGGGTCCAGATCCACCCGCGCCTTGGGGAAGGCCTCCTTGATGGCGCGGACGGCCTTCAGCTCCTCCTCGGGCGAGAACACGCCGCCCTTTAATTTAAAGTCCTCAAACCCGTACTTTTCAACCGTCGCCCTGGCCAGCCCGACGATCGCATCCGGCGTCAACGCTTCGTTGTGGCGCAGGCGGTACCAATCGCAGCTGCTGTCCTCTTCGGACAAATAGGGCAGGTCAGTCTTCGTGCGGTCGCCGACATAGAACAGGTAGGACAGGAAGCGCACCTTCTCGCGCTGGATACCATCCCCCATCAGCGCCGCGGCAGGCAGGTCGAGGAACTTGCCCAAAAGGTCCAGCAGCGCCGCTTCGACCGCGGTCACCACATGCACGCCGGTGCGCATATCGAAAGTCTGCAGGCCGCGCACGTCGTTGGGAATGTTGACGCTGAGCCATGCGCGGATGCGGTTCAGCGTACCCTTGTAATCGGCAATGCTCGTGCCCAGCACCAGGTGCTTTACGTCTTCCAGTGTCTTGGTCACTTTGGGGCCGCCCGGCACTTCGCCCACGCCCAGCGTGCCGCCGGAATCCTCCAGCACCACGATGTTGCGCGTAAAGTACGGGGCATGCGCGCCGGAAAGGTTCAGCAGCATGCTGTCGTGGCCTGCCACGGGGTATACGTCCATCTTCTCGATCCTCGGTATCATGTCCATCCTCCTCAATCCGGGCGCACTTGTACTAAAGCTGCCCCGCTGTATCTTTGTTCCGACAGGCCTTTCCCCAAGCGGCCGGAAACGGCCGGCCCTGTCCCAGGAGGGGCCGGCTGTTTGATGCCGCTTCAGGCGGGTCAGTGGTGCAGCACTTCGCCCGTCAGCTTCTGGTAGTATTTCAGCAGCGCGCTGTGGTCGCTCACACCATCGCCGTCGCGATGCAGCACCTTCATCATTTCCAGCACGGCCTGCGTCAGCGGGATGGGCGCGTCCACCGCCTTGGCGGCATCCACCACGTTGTTCAGGTCCTTGATGTGCAGGTCGATCCTGAAACCGGGCTGGAAGTTTTGATCCATCATCATCGGCGTTTTGGCGTTCATGACTGTGGAGCCGGCCAGGCCGCCTTTGATTGCCTCATAGATCTTCCGGGGCGCTACGCCGCACATTTGGCCCATCAGCATGGCTTCTGCCAGCGCCGCGATGTTGACGGCCACGATGGTCTGGTTGCACAGCTTGGTCACATTGCCCGCGCCGACATCGCCGCAGAGCACCACGGACGAAGCCATGGCTTCCAGGACGGGCTTGAACTTATTAAAGGCTTCCTCCTTGCCGCCTACCATGATGGAAAGCGTGCCGTCCACAGCCTTGGGCTGCCCGCCGGAAACGGGCGCGTCCAGCATATCGATGCCGCGCCTGGCAAGCTCCGCCGCAATCTCGCGCGCCGCCACGGGACTGATCGAGGAGCAGTCGATAAAGGCCGCGGTCTTTGGCATATGGTCCGCCAGCTTATCGTCCTCCAGCATCACGGACTTCACATGCGGGCTGTTGGGCAGCATGGTGATGACCAGGTCAACGCCCTGCACCGTCTCCTGCGAGCTTGCGCAGGCAACGGCGCCGGCGGCCTTCAGCTCATCCACCGCTTCCTGGCTGCGGTCGTACACGCGGAGCTCGTGCCCCGCCTTCAGCAGGTTCTTCGCCATGGGTCTGCCCATGATCCCCAGTCCGATAAAAGAAATCTTCATTGTCTTTTCCTCCTCATTTTTTTCCTGGTGTATTGGTGCGCTGCGGCTTATCAGATCAATCCCATCCCAGTCAGCACGGCCCGCAGTTCGCCGCGCTGGCACTCGTTGAGCGGCTGAATGGGCTTTACGCATTCGCCGCAGTCATGCCCGATCATTTTCAAGGCTTCCTTGAGCACGACCGGAAAGGAACCCATATTGGTCGCGATGCGCAAGGCGGCAAACCGGAACTGCGCATCCAGGGCGCCCGCGTGATCGCCCGCGATGAACTTGTCATAGATATCGGCGGCGATCCGGGGCGCTACATTGGCGCAGGACGCGATCGCGCCCGAAGCGCCGTAGCAGAGCGCTGCGTAGATCAGCGTGTCCCGGCCCATCATCACATAGAAGCCTTTGCTGCCGCGGGTCAGGCGCAGGCACTCCTCGGTATTGGTCATGTCCCCGGTGGAGTCCTTGACGCCGATGATGTTGTCGGTTTCGGCCAGCTTCACAATCGTCGCCGGATCGACGCCCACATTGGTTTTGGGCTTGTTGTTGTATACGATGATGGGCAGGCTCGTCTCGGCAGCGATCTCCCGATAGTATTCGTAAAGCTCCTGCTGGGTCTGGCTGACGAACATGGGTGTCAGGACGCTGAGCGCATCCACGCCGCCCACGCGCTCGACGGCCTTTGCAATCGATACCACACCCTTGGTGGTGATGTGATTGGCGCCCGCGTAGATGTCCATGCGCCCGGCCACGGCCTCTTTCGTCAGGCGCAGCAGGTCCTCGTAGAACCCAAGGTCGAAGGCGTAGAACTCCCCGGTCGTGCCGAACGGGAAGACGCCGCGAATCCCGTTGGCGGCCAGGTATTCGATGAGGCCGCGGTAGGCGGCTTCATCCAGCTTACCGTCTTTGGTGACCGGGGTGATGATGGGGACAACGATGCCTTGTGGAACAAATTCCATAGCGTTCACTCCTTTCAGTCGCTCCGTCACAGCCAAGCCGTCGTGAGCGTTCCGCTTTCGTCAAATGTTAGCGCCTCAGGGGCGTCCAGCGCTTCCACGCCGGGATACTGCCCAGCTTTGACCGCTTCATAATAGGCTTCGGACAGCATGATCTGCCGCACATGCAGGCTGTTTTGGATGCGTATCATTTCAAGGGGCCGTCCGGACAGGCCGTTGCAGGTGCGGATGCAGAACTGCATCGCTTCCTTGTCTGTCCACAGTACCGGGGGGATGGTAGCCGACTTGATGACGGTGGAGGTCAGGCAGTTGGTGTACATGACATCCGCGTCGATCCGATCAAATATGCGCCGGGTGATGGCGCTTGCCAGGCCCACGCCCAGCGAGTTGCCGTGGCTCTCCTCCGAAAGATCCAGGAAGCAGGTTCTTTGCACCTGCACGCCGCCGCTGGCGTAGGGGGTGGAGAAAGTGCCGGTGATGTTGGGGTCGACGCCCGTTCCGGAAAAGTTTTTGCCAATCCTGTCAACCACCAGCACGTCGCCCTTCCCGACCATGATGGACGGCATGCTGTCTGCGGCGATCTTGAGCAGCACTGGCTCACGCTCCAGTATCTTTTCTGCGGGGATCGCCTCAAACATCATCGTTTCGTCGTAGGCATTTTCCAGGCAAGGCAATGCGAACAGGATCTTGCCGGAAGAAAGCGTCACCTCGGCCATGGTATAGATATGCTTGCCAATCACGCCCATGCCGTCAGCATGCACCTGCTCAGCACCCTTCTGTTTGCCAAGGCCCACCGTCATCATCTTGCAGGGGCCGCTCTCCACTTGTCCCCTGAAGGCATTGTGGGGCTTGATGCGGCAGGACACGATCACGCCGTCCGAATCAAACGCGGCCTTCGCCATGTAGACGGGTTTGCCAAGGTTGCTGTGCCCCACCAGCACCGTCTCCATCGAGGACAGAATCTCGCAGCCCATTTTTTCCTCGGTGATGCCGTAACCTGCCAGCACCTCGCGCTGGCCGTCGGCGGTCGCGCCGCCGTGGCTGCCCATCGCCGGCACGATGAAGGGCATTGCCCCGCGTGACTTGACGAAACGGACGATGGAACGCGTAATCTCATCAACATTGCGGATGCCGCGGCTGCCGGCCGTGATGGCGATCCGCATACCCGGCTGCACGCGCTCTGCCATCTTTGCCCGCTCGATCTCCAGAAAGATCGCCTGCTCGATCCCGTCGCGATCGATGCGGCGGCTCTTGAATGTCTGCGCGGCATGGAACATGGGCGGCAGGGGAACGTCCCTGAGGATCAGCGACACGGTGCCGTCGTTTCTGATCCGCATATTCTTCACCTCCTCTGAGATATATCGGTATGTTTGCGCTGAAAGCTGGAAGAGATGTCCATTTGTGCCCGGTACTTGGCCACCGTCCGGCGGGAGATGCTGACGCCGCGCTTTTTGAGCTCGTCGGCGATGCCCTGATCCGAGATCCTTACGCCGCTTTGGCAGATGCCACGGATCATTTCCCGGACACGCTCGGCGCTCGTGCCGCTGCTCACCTCGCGCTGGAAGAAGTGGCTGAGCGCAAAGGTACCCCTCATGCAGTACAGGTACTTGTTCTGGACGGCGCGGTACACCGTAGCTTCGTGGACGCCGATCTCCTCGGCCACCTGTGCGCAGCTGAGCGGCACAAGGCTGTATCGGCCAAGGAAGAAGGCACGCTGCTCGCGCGTGATGATGGCGGCGATCTTTTCCATCGTGGTCTGCCTAAGCTCTACCGCCTGCATCAGCTTGGATGCCGACAGCAACATACGGCGCGCGTAGGCCTTTTCCTCTCCGACCAGGCTTTCCGTAAGCTGGCGGAACGTTTCGTCCTGCCGAAAAGAAGGATAGTAATCGTTGTGAAAGGCGATGGCCAGCGTGCCGTTTGCGTCCTGCTCGACAGAGAACTCGGGCATGGTAAACTGCGTGTCCCCCTCGCTGAGCAGGCAGGGAATCGGGGTCAGCTCCCGGATGGTGTCGATGCAGCGCGTCACACGTTCGATAGAAGCGCCCGTTTCGCGCATCACGGCGCGCACATTGCCTTTGCAGATATCCATCAGGTGTACCTGCACCAGGTCGTAGCAGAGGGGGTCGATGTTGGGCTCCCGGGTACGCAGCTGCAGGGTCAGACACTCGCCTACATTGCGCGCGCCGATGCCCGCCGGTTCCAGGGCCTGCACGGCCATGAGCGCCGCCTGCGCATCCTCTATGCGGACATTCTCGTCCCTGGCAAAGTCGCTTATCTCGCGCAGGAAGTACCCGCGTGGGCTGAGCTGCCAGAGCATGGCGGTAGCCAGGCGCAGCGTTCCTTTGGACAGGCCGGCCAGGCGCAGCTGCTGTTCCAGATCATCCAGCACCGTCACGGGGCTGGCGCTCTGCTCCAATATGTTTTCGGGCAGCGCGCCGCGCGTGCGGAAGCGCGTGCGCACCTTGACCGCAAAGTCCAGGGGAGAGCGCGCAGGCGGCACATATTCCAGCGCCGGGTTCTCCTGCACGGCCTTAGCCATGTACTCGCTCAGGCTGTCAAGGTCCATGCTCAGGAGGCTCAGCGCCGTTTGCACGCTCTGCGACAGCTTCTGCCGCTGCGTGACCAGGAGCCGCTGCTCCGTCATACCGCTCTGCCTCCTTTCCGCCTTATGGCCAACGCGCCGAAGATCCGGTCAGGCTTTTTGCGCTGCGGACTTGCGCTTGGCGCGCAGGGGCTTGAAGAGGGCGAGGATGATAACCAGCAGAGCAATGCCAAGGAACACGGCGCTGATCGGGGACTGGAGGAAGGGGAGGAAGCTGCCCTTGGTCCTCAGCAGCCCGCGGCGGTAGTTTACCTCGGCCAGCGGCCCCAGGATAAAACCCAGTATGAACGGGGTCGTGGGCACGTCGAACTTCTTGAACGCATAGCCGATGGCGCCAAACATCACGCAGGCGATGACCTGGCTCATGTTGTTCTTGAGCGCGTACGCGCCGATCACGCACAGCACAAAGACGCAGGGCAGCAGGATGTACTTGGGGATGCTGAGCAGTTTCACAAACACGCGCAGGCCGAAGAACTCCATAAACAGCATGATGACCGAGCAGATCAGCATGGCGGCGAAAATGCCGTATACCACGTCCGCTTGGTTCTGGAACAGCAGCGGCCCCGGCGTGAGGCCGTGCAGCGTCAGCGCGCCCAGCAGCATGGCCGTGGTCGTATCGCCCGGTATGCCCAGGGTGAGCAGCGGCACCATCGCGCCGCCGATCGTCGCATTGTTGGCCGTTTCGGGGGCGACGATGCCGTCAATGCGGCCGGTGCCAAACTCCTCGGGGTGTTTGTCGGCATTCTTGGCGACCGTGTAGGACAGCATGTTCGACGTGCCGCCGCCGATGCCGGGCAGTATGCCGATGCCCATGCCGATCAGGGCCGAGCGCAGCGCGTTGGGCAGCTGGCCCCTGAATTCCTTGAGGGTAAACCCAAAACCCTTGATGCCCTTCATGCTGGGCTGGGTCACAATGGCGTTCTTGTGGTGCGCTGTTTCTGCGGCTGCAATGATCTCGCCCACCGCAAACAGCCCGACCATCACGGCCAGCATGTCATAGCCGCTCTTTAAGCTGCTGGTGCCGAAGGTAAAGCGGGCCGCGCCTTCGATGGCATCCGTGCCGACGGTGGAAAACATGAAGCCGATCACGCCCGCCATGATGCCTTTGATCATGTTGTCGGCGGAGAGCGTCGCGATCATCGTCAGGGAGAAGATGGCGATGGAGAAGAATTCGTATGCCCCGAAATTGATGGCCACACGCGCGATTTCGGGCGCAATGAACATCAAAAGGACGGTGGAGAAAATGGTGCCCAGGAAGCTGAACACAACGCCGATGCCCAGGGCCTTGGCCGCCTGGCCTTTTTCCACCATCGGGTGCCCGTCAAAGCAGGTGGCCACCGATGAAGGCGTGCCGGGGATGCGCAGCAGGATGGCCGCTATCAGGCCGCCCGAGATCGCGCCGATAAACAGCGCCATCAGCAGCGTCATGGCGTTGGAGGAGGACATGGCGTAGGTCACCGGCAGGAACAAGGCGATCGCCATGGTGGCGGACAGCCCGGGCAGCGCGCCGAACACGATGCCGATGGCCACGCCCATAAACATCAGAAAGATTCCGGTGGGGGTCAGGACGGCGGCAAAGCCCCCCGCGATCAACTGAGAAGTCGTCATGTTATTTCCCTTTCCTTATGCTCGGCCCTTTCAGAAGCCCAGCAGCGTCTCGATGGGCCCGCGCGGCAAAAGCTGCGAGAGGCCGATCCTGAATGCAACAAAGACGATGGCCGTAAAGACGACGGAAATGAGCAGGAACATGCCCCGCTTCCTCTTGTCCCTGGGCGCCAGCACGTTCATCAGCAAAAACAGGAAGAGGATGGTGGAAAGGATGAAGCCCAGCGGCTGCATCGTCGCCACATAGAAGATGGTGACCGCAAACGTGAGGATGACCGACAGAAGATCGTCCCGCGTCATCTTTTCGCCGTCCTCGCCCTTGTTTTGCTTCAGCCGCAGCACGGCTTGGACGATCAACAGCACCGACAGAATGGCAAGTATGACGCCAAGCAGCCGCGGCACCACCTGCGCGCCGGCGTAACCCGGCGTCAGCATGGGCCTTGTCTTGATGCGCGCCGCGAAGTAGTAATACAGGAAGCTTACGGTCAGCATCACGACGCCCAGGATCAAGTCTCTGTACCTTCTGAAACTGAACTTCATACAATTCCTCCCTCAACACCAATATATTGCAATTGCCTTTATGCTTGTACATGCAAAAAACGTGCCAATTTGCATATGCGCTATATTCATTATAGACATAAGGCCCTTCTTGAGGCAACATGGGCGCGGACCGATTGCAGACACGGTTTCACCTGTTCCATGAATTTCATATATGAAACATAATGAAACCGTATGTGAAACGCATTGCAGAAATGAACGCTTCACTCGGCGTTACCCTTCACCCGGCCCATCGTTCCAAGAACCGCACTTGCGTCGGGCAGCCCAAAGCAAACGGTTTCGACAGGCCGCAAGCGAGCGTATGCCCGGGGGCTGCGCGGCCCGCTCCAAAAGATTTTTGTCATTCATAGGGGATCCGTTGTAAATTTGGCACATATTTTGCATGATATGGAGTAAAGGGCTTGACTGCCCAAATTCATAAGGAGGCATTGTCATGAAAAAAATTATTTCCGTACTATTGGTAGCCATGCTGCTGCTCACCACAGCGTCCGCGCTGGCGGAATGGCCGGAGCGCTCGATCGAGCTGATCGTCCCCGCCAACCCCGGCGGAGACTCCGACGCCAACGCGCGCGCCCTGGCCGCTGCGCTCAACGAAACCATGGGATGGAACGTCATCGTGTCCAACATGGCGGGCGGCGCGGGCGCCGTGGCGTTTGAAGATGCGCAGAACAACCCCGATGACGGCTATCGCTTTGTTTTCTATCACAGCGGCGCCTGCATCAGCGAGATCATGGGCATGTATGATTCGTTCAACGTGCTGGATGATTTCAAACTGGCCGGTATGCCGGTGCTCGACTACTCCAGCGCCTTTTTCATCAACTCCGCCAACCCCAACTTCAAGGACACGGCCTCTATGGTCGCCTATATGAAAGAGCATCCCGGGGAAGTCACCTTTGCGACCGAGACCGGCAGCTTCACCCACCTGCACGTGCTGGCCTTCCAGAAGGCGGCCGGCGTGGAATTCCAGATCGTTGATGCCGGCACCGCCGCACAGAAAGTGACCGAGCTGCTGGGTAAGCGCCTGGATGTCATCGGCACGCAGGCCGGCCTGGTCAGGGACTATCTGGACACAAAGGAATTCACCTGTCTGGGCGTGATGGCGGACGAACGCCTTGCCGGCCGTGACGACCTGCCCACCTTCAAGGAGCAGGGCTACGATGTGGTCTTCTCCAAATTCTTCTACTTGGCCGCGCCCAACGCCGTGGATGACGCCGTGATCGCCAAGATGAACGAAGGCCTGCAGAAGGCCCTGGAGAGCGAAACCTTCAAGAGCTATTGCCAGAACGCGCTGGTTGATCCGTCCTACATGACTCCCGAAGAGACGGAAGCTTATTATAAGGATCAGTTCGACATCTACGCGAGCTATCTGTCCGAATTCAAGGAGTAAGATCAGGCCGGAACCCCTTATTTTTCCTGACGCCCAAGGACGCCGATCCCGTGAGGTAAACACGTCCGCGGGCGGAGACAGCACACGTTACGGGCGGGGCTTGAGCCGGGCAAGAGCCCTCAAAAGCCCCGCCTTTGATCGATTATACGCAAAATGGCACAAACCGTGTTGCTTAAACGCTGATCGAAAGGAGCCTGCGATTATGAAAAAGCTCACTGCCCTGCTGTTGGCCGCCTTGATGCTGCTGACGGGCCTATCCGCTCTTGCGCAGGGCGCGCCCGCGGAGGCGCCTGCGCCCAAACCTGCCCCTGCCTTTGGGGAAGATCCCCTTTACGACGGCATCATGATCGAACCCAACACGCTGCTGGAGGCAGCCGACACCGTCACGCCCCCCAAAACCACCACCCTGACAGCCGCCTATTCCGCCATTCCACTGAACACGGCGAAAACAAACCCCGTCGCCAATCCCCAGATGGTGGCAGGCGTCAGCTCCAAAACCACCGATGATGAACTAAAAATGTGGAAGCAGATGGGCATCAACGCCGTCGAGCTTTCCATCGGCGACGACGAACTGACCTATGAAGCCCTGTACCCCGTCGTGAAGCGCCTGCGCAATTTTGAAAACGGCGGCTTTGAGATCCTTTTGGCCAGCAACTACACCTTCCAGAAAGACAGGATCATCCACCTGCAGCTGGAAGGCTGGGAGAAGGAGATCGAACGCTTCAACGACTATCTGCGCCTGATGAGCTCGCTCAACATTCGGACAGTGGCCATCGCCTGGCAGCCCAACGGAATTTCCCGTACCGGCGACGTGCCTGTGATGATTCACGGCGCCAGCGCCGGCGCGACCGACATGGAAAAGCTGGATCCGATGGAGCTGAAGAACGACCGCTACTACACCCGCGAGGAAATGTGGAAGACCTTCGGCGACTTCCTGGACCGCGTGCTGCCTGTGTGCGAAGAAGTAAACGTCCGCATGGCGCTGCATCCCAACGATCCGCCGGTGCCCTACCTGGGCGGTGTGGGCAGCCTGATCATCTCGGCGGACGATTATCGCCGCGCGTTCGACCTGGCCAAGGACAGCCCTTATCTGGGCATCAAGCTTTGCACGGGATGCTGGCTGGAGGGCGGCATGCTCTTTACCGACGACATGCTGGGCGATATTGACGAGTTCGTCCGCCGCGGAAAGGTCTTTGAAGTGCACTTCCGCAACGTCTCAGCCCCGCTGAATGCCGACTATTCCGGTTACTTTGAGGAGACGTTAGCCGGCGAAGGCTACGCCGACATGTATGAGATCATGCTGCAGTTCATCCGAAGCGGCTATAACGGCCCTATCTTCTGCGACCACACGCACCGCAGCGTCAATGCCGAGGCACTGGGCGCCAAAACCAACCGCGCGACCAGCGACGCCTGGATCCAGGGGCTCATCTATGCGGCCCGCGCGCAGGTGCTCAAAGAGATCGTTTCGGCCAAGTAACCCCCTTTTCCTTTGGAGGAAATACCACGAAGCCGTTTCTGTACACCGGCCGGACACAGGCCGTCCTGTGGAAGAGGCCAAGGTACGTTTGCAGGCATCCTACGGCTACCTGTCGCGCCGCTTGGCCAAATTGCCTGCCGGCCGCGTTTCCTGTATAATCAGCGCAGAAAACGCGGCCGCTTTCGGCAGGCCGCACAAACAGGAGGCTGCTGCTCATGATCCATATTGCATTCGTCGTACCGGATCCGGCGCTGGCTGCCGTCGTCCACAAGGGTTGGGCGCTGCACGAACAGCTGTTTGGGCGCAGCCAGGATCTGAAATACACCGTCGATTTCGGCATTGAGCCCGAGCAGATATTGGAGCGCTACTACGATGCGGACGTGATCGTAAGCCGCGGCGGCACGGCCGCCGCGCTCAAGGAGCGCAACTGCCTGATACCGGTCATCGAGATCCCAATCACCTCCAGCGACATGCGTTACTCAATCAACCGGGCGGTCAAGAAGCACGGGAAGCTGCCCATCGGCGTGGTGGGGACGATCAACACCATCCGCAGCGTCTATTTCTCCAAGCACGACTACGGGGTCAGCGTGCGCCCCTACCCCACCGACAGCGTCTACATGGGCGACCTGGTGGCGGGCATGGAGCGTGCCGTGGCCGACGGGTGCGGGCTGATATTGGCAGGCCACAACACCTGCCACTACTGCGATGAGCACGGCATCCCGGCGGGGCTGATCTATTCTTCGACCGAGTCGGTTTTTCTGGCCATCACCGAGGCCAAGCGCTGCGCCGGCGTATCGCAGACGGAGCGCGAGAACTCCATGATCTTCCGCAGCATCGTGGAAAACGTGTTTGAAGGCATCGTTGCGGTCGATGGCAACAACATCATCCGTACGTTTAACCCGGCCGCGGGCGAGCTGATCGGCCGCGATCCCAAAAAGTGCATGGGCAAGACGGCCGAATCGGTGCTGCCCGAAAGCCGGCTTGGCGCCATACTGGCCGACAAGCAGGCCTACACCAACGAAATCGTCCGCATAGGGGGCGAGAGCTTCGTGCTCAACAGCACCCCGATGGAGCACGAAGGCAAGCATCTGGGCACCGTGGTGACCTTTCAGGCCGCACAGATCATCACCAGCGCGGAGAGCAGGCTGAGGGACCGCCTGCGTGCCAGCGGCTATGTGGCCAAGTATCACTTTGGCGATATACTGGGCGAAAGCCAGGCCATCCGCACGGCCATCCATCAGGCCAAGCGCTTTGCGCACGTGGACAGCAGCATCCTTCTCTACGGCGAGACCGGCACGGGCAAGGAGCTGTTTGCGCAGTCCATCCATAACGAGAGTGAGCGCGCCGCGGGCCCCTTCGTCGCCGTCAACTGTGCCGCCATTCCCGAAAACCTGATGGAGAGCGAGCTGTTTGGCTATGAGAGCGGCGCCTTCACCGGGGCCAGCAAGGCCGGCAAGGAAGGCCTGTTTGAGGCGGCGCACCAGGGCACCATTTTCCTGGATGAGGTGAGCGAGATCCCGCTCGCCCTGCAGAGCCGCCTGTTGCGCGTGATACAGGAGCGCGAGATCAGGCGCGTGGGCGGCAACCGTGTGACGCCCATCAACGTGCGCATCATCTGCGCCACCAACCGCAGCCTGCAGAATATGATCGATCAGGGCCGCTTCCGCGAGGACCTGTACTATCGATTGAACGTGCTGTCCATCCAGCTGCCGCCCATGCGCGAACGCCATGGCGACATCGCGCTGATCATGCAGCATTATCTGGATCATTACACGCTCAAGTTCAACCGCGACCGGGTCGGTGTGTCGCCGGAGGCAGTTCAGCTGGCTTCCGCCTATGCGTGGCCGGGCAACGTGCGCGAGATACGCAACAAATGCGAACAGCTGGCCGTGCTGTGCGAGGCCGATACGATCTCAGAAGAGGACATGCGTTCGGTGCTGCCCCGGCAACCCGCAAAGGTAGACCAGGCGCAGGCGATTCCGCCGCCGCTTTCGGATATAGCAGACAACATCGACGAGATGCGCAGGCGCCGCCTCTGGGAGACTATCGCGTCCACGCCCAACCGCGCCGAGGCAGCCAAGCGCTTAGGCATCAGCAAGACCACGCTTTGGCGGCGCTGCCGCGAGCTGGGCATTCACGGACCGGGGCCAAGCTTCAACGACGACTCAGGCAAAGGAGGAATGTGAAGTATGGAAAGAACACTGCTGGTCCTGGTACCGCAGCTGAATGCGCACCAGCGTGCCGGGATTTCAAAGGCGGCGGAAGCCGCCGGGCTTACGCCGGTCTTTTGCGAGACGTATCGGGAGGCGCTGCCGTATGCCGAAACTGCCGAGGTGATCTTCAGCGCAAACGCGGACCTGCTCGCCCATGCCCCCCGCCTTAGGTGGGCGTGCACGCCCACAGCGGGCGTTGATGCCTTTGTAAAGCCCGGGGTATTTGCGTCGCTCGACGCGGTGCTGACCAACTCATCCGGTGCCTACGGCACGACGATCGCCGAGCATGTGATCATGGTGCTGCTGATGCTGATGCGCCGGGAGATGGAGTACCGCAAGGTCGTTGCCCAGCGCGAATGGACGCGCGGCCTTGCGGTGCGGTCGATCCATGGCAGCCGCATCACCCTGCTGGGCACGGGCGATATCGGGCGCAGCTGCGCGCAGCGGCTGAGCGCCTTTGGCCCCAAGGCCCTGATCGGCGTCAATCGGAGCGGCCAAACGGACGACGCCTTCGACCGCGTGGCAAATTTGACGGAGCTGGATACGGTGCTCAGCCAGACGGATGTGCTGATCATGTCTCTCCCCGGCACAGCGGAAACGAAGGGCGTCATGAGCGCCCAGCGGCTGTCCAGGCTGCCCGCGAACGCTTTCCTTGTCAATGTGGGCCGCGGTCAGGCAATCGATGAGGCCGCGCTGGAAGCCAAGCTGCGGGCCGGGCGCCTCGCAGGCGCGGCGCTGGACGTGTTTGAGCAGGAACCGCTCCCCAGGGATTCTACGCTGTGGAATTGTCCGCGCCTGCTGATCACTCCGCATACGGCGGGCAATATGACGTTGGGGCATACGGCCGATCTGATCGTGTCGACGTTCGTCCAAAATTTGGAGCGTTACGGCGCCGGCCTTCCTCTCCTGCACCTGGTCGACCGCGGGAAGGGCTACTGATCGGCTGATTTTGAACGGAGGAGATAGGGTTTTGAAAAACTACGACATCATCATCATCGGCGGCGGCGTGATCGGCAGCGCCATCGCCCGCGAGCTGACGCGTTACCGGCTGTCCGTAGCCGTGCTGGAAAAAGAGAGCGATGTGTGCACGCAGACGAGCGGCCGCAATACCGGCATGCTGCACTGCGGTTTCCTCTATAAGCCGGGCACTCTGAAAGCCGCGCTGTCGGTGGAAGGAAACGGCGAATTTGACCGGGTGGCGAAGGAGCTGGACGTGCCGTTTAAGCGGACGGGCAAGCTGATCATCGGCTTCACCGAGGAGGAAAAGCAGCGCCTGCTGTACTTTATGGAAAGAGGAAAGCTCAACGGCGTGCCCGGCATGGAAATGATCGGCCGGGCGCAGATGGACGAACTGGAACCCTCCGCGGGGGGCAATTTCGCCCTCTACTGCCCGACCAGCGGCATATTGGATCCCTTCCTTTACACCATCGCGCTGGCGGAAAACGCCGTCATAAACGGGGCCGAGTATCACCTGAACACGGAAGTTACAGGCGCGGACAGCGCTCCTGACGGCACGCACATACTGCATACCAACGGCAAAGGAGATTTTGCCTGCCGCTGGGCCGTCAACAGCGCAGGGCTTCAGAGCGCCAGGGTGAGCGCCATGCTGGGCATACCAGGCTACCTGATCCAGCCGGTGAAGGGCGAATACTTTGTGCTGGACAAGAAGGCTGGCGCCTTCGCCAGGGTGCCCGTTTACCCCGCGCCCTCGCTCAACAACACCTTCGGCACGCACGCCACGCCCACGGTGGACGGCAATGTGCTGGTCGGCCCCAACAGTGTTGCCGTGGAGGACGGGGAGGATTACAGCGTTTCCCAGACGGGCATGGACGGCCTTGCGGAAAGCGGGGCGCGCATGTTTACGCAGATGAAGCGAGAGTACTACATCCGTACCTTCGCCGGTTCCCGCCCCAAGCGCATCGACCCCGCCACGGGCGAAGTGCAGGACTTTCTGATTGAATGCCGTGACGACGTGCCGGGCGTCGTCAACCTGGTGGGTATCGAATCCCCTGGGCTGACGAGCGCCCTGCCCATTGCGCGCCGCGTGGTGCAGGAAATCGGGAAGCGCGAGGCGCTTGTTTCCAATGAAAAGTTTGACCCGGTCAGGAAGGGCATTCGCCGCTTCCATGACGCGGACAAAAGCGAACAGGCGCTTATGATCGCCGAAAACCCGGACTATGGCGAGATCATCTGCCGCTGTGAGACCGTCACGCGCGCCGAGATCGTGCAGGCCATCCATAACCCGCTGGGCGTGTGCACCGTAAACGGCATCAAGGTACGCACCAGGGCCAGCATGGGAAGGTGCCAAGGCGGCTACTGCGAAACGCGCATCACGGCCCTTATACGGGAGGAACTGCATAAACCGCTCACCGGGGTCACCCTCTGCGGGGAAGGCTCGGGCATGTTCGCCGGTTTGGTAAAGGCAGGTGTTCACTGATGATAAAGAAACAAGTTGTGATCGTCGGCGGCGGGCCGGCAGGGCTGGCTGCCGCGTGCCGCCTGAAGGAAGCGGGCCTTACCGATGTGCTGATCGTGGAGCGCGAGCACTTCCTGGGCGGCATACTGCGCCAATGCATACACGACGGCTTTGGTCTGATGCGTTTTGGCGAGTCGCTTTCCGGGCCGGAGTACGCCCAGCGCTTCATCGACCGGGTGGAAGAGGAAAAAATCGAGTACTGGACGGATTGCACAGTGCTGGATATTTCGCCCGACAAAATCGTCACCCTGGTGGGGAGCCGGCTCGGACTTATTGAGATTAAGGCCGAGGCCGTGGTGCTGGCGATGGGATGCCGGGAACGCACGCGCGGTGCGCTGGCCATTCCGGGCACGCGCCCGGCAGGCATCTATACGGCAGGCGTAGCGCAAAGCTACATCAACTTGCAGAACATCATGGTCGGCCATGAATGCGTGATACTGGGCAGCGGCGATATCGGGCTCATCATGGCGCGGCGGTTGTCGCTGGAAGGCGCGCATGTGCAGGGCGTGTACGAGCTGCAGCCCTATCCCAACGGCCTGCCCCGCAATGTGGAGCAATGCCTGCGCGACTATGATATCCCGCTGTTTCTGAACCATACGGTGGTCGATATCCGCGGGCAGGAGCGGCTCACCGGCGTGGTGGTCGCGGAGTGCGATCAAAACGCCCGCCCAATCGAAGGCACCCAAAGGGAGATCCCCTGCGATACGCTGATTCTGTCCGTTGGCCTGATCCCTGAAAACGAGCTGTCGCTTTCGGCTGGCGTGGCACTGGATCCACGCACCAAGGGCGCTTTCGTGGACGAAAACTATCAGACAGAGGTACCGGGTATCTTTTCGGTGGGCAATGTCCTGCATGTGCACGACCTGGTGGACTTTGTTTCCATCGAGGCGGAAGCCGTGGCGGGCAGCGTGGTTCGTTACCTCGCATCAGGCTCCCTCCCTTCCTGTCCGCTGAAGGTCGTGTGCGGGAAGCACGTGGGGCATGTGGTTCCGCAGCGCGTCAGCGGCCAAAGCGATTTTACCCTCTCCCTGCGCGTCACCATGCCGTTGCAGGGCGTCACGCTCACGGTCCGGCAGGAGGATAAGGAAGTGTTCAAAAAGAAACTGCACAAGGCGTTGCCGGCGGAAATGATCCAAACGGTCATCAAGGCGGAGGCCCTGAGCGATGGCGGGCAACTGGAGGTGAGGGTGTCATGAAGCGCACGTTTACATGTATCGTCTGCCCCAAAGGCTGTTCCATCACCGCCGAGTACGAGGGGACGAACGTGCTGTCGGTGGAAGGCTGGCAATGCAAAAGGGGCAAGGACTATGTGACCCAGGAGCTGACCGACCCCAGGCGTACCATTGCCACCAGCGTCCTGGTGCGGGGCGGGGAACTGCCGCTTGCCAGCGTCCGGCTCACCAAGCCGGTGCCCAAGGACAGGCTCTTTGAGGTGATGCGTGAGATCAATATGCTGGAGCTTCAGGCGCCGACCCACATCGGCGATGTTGTAATCAACAACGTGCTGGGCATGGGCAGCGATGTGATCGTGACCAAGAATGTCAAAGCGAAAGGGTAAGAAGCGCATGGAATATCGGAGATTTGGAGATATATACGCCGTCCGGCTCGACAGGGGCGAGGAGGTGCTCGCCTCGCTCAGGGTGCTGTGCGCAAAGGAGAATATCCGCGCCGGCTTTGTCAGCGCCCTGGGCGCAGCCGATCACGCCGTGCTGGGCCTCTTTGATACCAAGGAAAAGCACTACATCCAGAAAACATTTGATGGACCGATGGAGATCACTTCGCTTACAGGCAATGCTTCCCGCAAAGAAGGCGAAGTCTACCTGCACCTGCACGCCAATCTATGCGATGGATCCTTTCGTGTACATGGCGGTCATGTGGATGAAATGCGCATTTCGGCGACCTGCGAACTGTCGTTGCACGTGCTGGACGGCGAGCTCGAACGGCGGTTTGACGAAACGATCGGGCTTAACCTGATCGCCTTTCGTTAAGCGCTAAGTCTGCCATGGCGCGATGCGGCCTTCCCCCTGCCGCTTGGCTGTGTGCGTCGGAAAAAGCGGTACCCCCTCCATAAGCGGGGTACTGTTTTTTGTGCCCCGGCGTTGCGCCGCGCGAAACAGCGCCTTCCAACGTTTCAAACCTGTTTCACATTGAAATCGGATTTCGGCATTTTGAACCCGTCCGCCCGACGCTCGAAGCTGCTCAGGCGGCCCTTCGCCCTAATACGGACGATTTTCCGAAAGGTCAGAATACTCGCCCTGTCTTTCTGCATCTTGGCACGAAATTTGCATGTATATAAACAAAGGGTACCGAGCGTATTCCAAAGTTCATAATAGAAGGAGGTTTTTTGAATGAAACGATCGCTTTGTTTCCTGTTTTCCCTGATGATGGTATGCTTTGCCGCTTTTGCCGCATCGCCTGCGCGCGCAGCCGAACCGGCTGACATGGTCGTCAGCGAAAGCATCTACGGCTGGGTGGTGGAGGAGCCGAGCGCTTCCGAGGACCTGTCCACCGTCACCGTCGCCATCATTCCCGCGGGTAAGAGCGAAAAGGAAATCTTCACCTCTGCGCCCATCTACGGCAAGACCAATGAGCACATGGAAGGCATGGCGGCCATCGACGAAGCCAACGTGATCCTCACCCGCGTCGGCCTGAGGGTCCAAAGGGACGGCAGCCTGAAGTTCATGCCCGGCAGCTTTGTCGAGATATGCAAAAACGCGCAGGGCGATGTGATCGACATCCGCCGCGTGCTGCAGCCCGGCCTGTTTTTCGATACCGCAAAGTACGGCGGTGACCTGACCAAACTGGGCAGCACCGTGAAGCACCGTGGCGTGGAGGGCACCGGCATCATGACCGGCGCTTCTGGCAAGATGGTCGCGTCCGGCTGGGTGCTCCAAAAGGCCGACAAGTCCCTTACGCTGGGCGACGGCAACGAGGTGACGAACGTTTTTAATGAAACATACGCCGTCGCGGATGGCGTCAAGGTCTACGAGATCGACGAAGCCTTCGCATCCAGCGAAAAGAGCTTTGACAGCGTCCCCGTCACCCCAAAGACCACCGATGCGAACGGCAACGAAAATATCTATGCCACCGCTTCCGTGGACCGTCATTACGCCGTCGTCGTGCTGGACAGCGACTATACCGCCTATGACGCGGGCACCGCGAAAGTGGAAGAGATCTACTACTTCGCCAAGCCCGTCGCCGATGTCAGCGACACGGTGGGCTGCATACCGGAGTGCAACCGCGTAGGTTCCGACTTGTCTGCGTCTACGCAGGGAAAACCGCAACCGTCCAAAGCGCCGCACCTCACCTCCGCCAAGCCCTTTGTCGTGGTAGACGGGCTGATGTGGGCAACCGGCGATATTGAGGCGCTCACCTACCTGTTCTATGGGGAACAGGACGGTCACTATACCTTGACCCGTTTTGATACCGGCTGGGATACAGCCGGCTACCAGTACTGGAAGAACGACGAGGCTGCGCTGGCGCAGTATGGCATGGACAGCCGCGACATCACCAGGGTGTTGCTCAGCCATGGGCACGGCGACCATTACGGCACCTCCTTCGACCTGTGGGAGATGATCGTGCGCGGCAGCGAGGATGCAAAGCCCGCCGTGTATGAGACCTATGAAGATGGAGTCGGCTACGACAAATACGGCTTCGCCGACACCAAGGGCGCCCTCCCGGATGCGGAGTATGCATTCCGTTCCACCATCACCAACTGGTATGAAATGGATAAGTGGCTGGAACTGGGCGAGGGCCTTGCCTGCTACCCGACCCTGACGCCAGGCCACACACCGGGTGTTGCCTCCAGCGTGTTCCAGGTGACTGTGGGCAAGGGCGGCATGAAGGACGCGCACATGACCTTTGACCCCGAAACCGGCGTGCGCACCGTGGCAGATTACAACGAGGGTGACGAGCTTTATTTTATCTACATGGGCGGCTACGGGATCAACGGCCTGCAGGATACCGCCAAGGGTTATCTGCGCCCCGCGTTCGCGGCCTCCCTGCGTTATCTGCAGTCCGTGTTGCCTTACCTTAAGTCCAGCACCGGCGGCCTGGCGGATGGCATCTACAACCTGCCGCAGCACACCAACCAATACCCGTACATGGAAACCTATACCATTTCTCAGCGCTACAACGAGCAGTACGGTACTGACTATCCTTTCATCCACTTCCTGCGCGAGGGCATGGATGAGGTGGCCAACTTTGCCGAGAAGCGCGCTTCGGCCATCATGTTCAAGGCGTACGACGAGCTGTACGAGCTCATGGTCGCTGAACAGGGCAAAAACCCCTACATGGAGATCCAGGGCCTTTCGGTGAAGATCGACGCGACCAACGCCGATCCCACCGTGCTGACCACCGTGGAGGAAACCGGCCCCTACAAGCATGAAGGCGGCGAGGTTACCATCACGCTCGCGGACGGCACCCCTATTTCCGTGCTGCACGGCTACGATGTGTTCCTTAACAAGGGCGTGGTCCCAGAAGACGCGGGCCTCATCAACTCCGCTTCCGCGGGTGGCAGCGCCAAGTCCGACTTCAACGTCGTCAAGGGTTTCCTGTTTGCAAAGGACGGTTTCGTCTATGATCCCGACGCATGGTTCGTGCAGGTCTGCGCGCATGTTGAGGACGGTTACGACGGTAACGTCTACAGCAACACCGGCGTAAACGCGGACATCGAGTTCACCAGCGGCCCGGTCGAGTCCTTCCACGGCGACGGCTGGTTCGAGATCATCCGCACCGAGAACATGACCAAGGCCGAAGCCGAGGCGCTGGCTGCTTCCCTGCAAGCCGGCGGTTCCTACAAGGTCAACATCAAAAAGACCGGCGACATCCTCAATGCCGAAGATGTGATGAAGACCTTCGTGCCGGTCAACTAAGGCCGGGCTTTTCGCCACTCGGTCCCGACGCCGGCCGGTTTTGGCTGGAGGCTATAACAAAAGACCACCTGCTACAAAGGAATGAAATGATCTGTACCCCTTTTGCCGAAAAAAAGCAAAAGGGGTACCGCCTTTGATGACCATGCCGTCAAACTCGCACCGGCTCTTTTCTACGTACCTGGCCTTGGTTTCTTTGGCGGAAACCTTATATTACATCTCATCTAAAACATATCCATAATCCATTGTCTGCCGGTAATGCTTTGGATGACGTTTTCCGGCAGATTTTTTATGGTCTCGCAAAGTCGGTCTGCAACATGTTCCAGCGTCTTGAAGACTTCGTTTCTGAACCCGCGTTTTCGTATCTCTTTCCATACCTGCTCAATCGGATTCATTTCCGGGGTATAGGGCGGTATGTAGGTGATATGAATATTGGCCGGTATCATCAAACCGCTTGACTTATGCCACGCCGCGCCATCACAGA
>CAZFUT010000035.1:0-24809 GCA_964522425.1 uncultured Oscillospiraceae bacterium | reverse complement strand
CTGGTTGATCTTATGCGTGACGCCCAGCAGCTGCACGCCGCCCGCCAGCGCGGCCCGCGCGCCGGAAATGGCCAGGGACGTGATCACGCAGGCGTCGGCGTTGATGCCCGCGTACTCCGCACAGTGGCGGTTGCTGCCCACCGACCGCAAGCGGAAGCCCAGCGTGGTGCGGTTGATGACGTAGTAGATGATCAGGGCGGCGATCACCGCCAGCACGATGCCGAAATGCGCGCCGCTGGATACCGTGTTTTTGGGGAACCACGAGGCGATGTTGGTGGTGGCGGCGTCCTGTATGGGCAGCGACCAGTTTTTGCCGTCACCTGCGTTGACGGCCTGCAGGTTGACGATGAAGTTGGAGAAGTAGTAGGCGATCCAGTTGAACATGATCATGGCCAGCACCTCATGGGATCCAAAGCGCACCTTGAGATAGCCGACCAGCCCGCCCCAGAGGATACCCGCCAACATGGAGGCCAGCAGGCACAGCGGGATCAGCAGGAAGGAGGGAAGCCTGACAAAGATGGCCACCATCAGGGCGGCGATGCTGCCCATCACGTACTGGCCCTCCGCGCCGATGTTGAAGATGCCGGTCTTAAAGGAAAAGGCGATGGAAAGCCCCGTCAGGATATAGGGCGTGGCGTATTCGATGAAGCTGTAGCTCATCGTTTTGGTGTTGCTGAAAACCACCGAAAACAGGCTGCCGTAGGCCACCAGCGGGTTATAGCCCGCCGCCAGCAGCGCCAGCGCGCCGATGAAGAAGCCGATCAGCACGGAAAGCAGGGTATACGGAAGGCTGCCGGAAAACAGCTTCTCCAGGAAGCTCCTGTCCGCGAGGGTTCTTTTCAATGCTGCTTTATTCGTCATGGTGTTTCTTCCCTCCCGCCATCATCAGCCCCAGCTGCTTCTCGTCCGCTCCCTCGCCGGGGATGCTGTGCACGATTCTGCCTTCGAAAATCACGTCGATGCGGTCGGACAGGCTCATCACCTCGTCCAGTTCAAACGACACCAGCAGCACGGCCTTGCCCTTGTTGCGCTGCTCCACGATGTAGCGGTGCACATACTCGATGGCGCCCACATCCAGCCCGCGCGTCGGGTTGACGGCGATCAGCAGGTCGCGGTCGTTGGTGACTTCGCGCGCGATGATGACCTTCTGCTGGTTGCCGCCCGACAGCGCGCCCGCCTCCCGGGTTTCACAGCCGGAGGGTCGGATGTCGAATTTCTTCGTCAATTCCTCCGCGTGCCTGCGGATGCTGGCGCGCCTGATTACGCCGTGGCTGGCAAAGGGCTGACAGCTGACGTTCTGCAGGATCAGGTTGTCCTCCACCGGGAAATCCAGCACCAGGCCGTGCTTCTGCCGGTCGGCGGGGATGGAGGAAACGCCCATGTCAAACAGCTCGCGCGGCGTTTTGTTAAAGGCGTCCCGCCCGTTCATGGTGACGCTGCCGCCCGTCGCCTTTCTAAGGCCGGTCAGCACCTCGACCAGCTCGGTCTGGCCGTTGCCGTCGATGCCGGCAATGCCCACGATCTCGCCCCTGTGCACGGTGAGGTTCAAGTGGTTCACCGTCTGCGCCTTGCGGTAGTCGTCGGCCGTGAGGTCTTTCACCACCAGCACCGCTTCGCCCGGCTCCTGCCGCTTTTTGTCCACCTTAAATTCAACGTTGCGCCCCACCATCATGGAGGCCAGGTCGTGTTCGCTCACATCCGCCACGTTGACGGTGGCGATGTAGCGGCCCTGCCTGATGATGGTGCACACGTCGGCGGCTTCCTTGATTTCGCGCAGCTTGTGCGTGATGAGGATGATGGATTTGCCCTCGCGCGTCAGGTTGCGCATGATGCCCACCAGCTCCACGATCTCCTGCGGGGTCAGGCTGGAGGTCGGCTCATCCAGTATCAGCGTTTCCGCGCCGCGGTACAGCACCTTGAGGATTTCGGCGCGCTGCTGCATCCCCACGGAAATGTCCTCGATCCTTGCGTCGGGGTTGACGTTCAGGCCGTATTTTTCCGAAAGCGCCAGCACCTTTTCGCGGGCGGATTTCAAATCGACCCGGCCCAGACGGTCCTTTGGCTCCATGCCGAGGATGATGTTTTCCGTCACCGTAAAGGGCTGTACCAGCATGAAGTGCTGGTGCACCATGCCGATGCCGCGGCGGATGGCGTCGTTGGGGCCGTGCAGCGTAACGGGCTGCCCGTCCACCAGTATCTGCCCGCTTGTGGGGGGGTACATGCCGTAGAGAACGTTCATCAGCGTCGATTTGCCGGCGCCGTTTTCGCCCAGTATGGCGTGTATTTCGCCCTTGCGGACGACCAGGTTAATGCCGTCGTTGGCCTTGAAGCTGCCGAACATCTTGACGATGCCGCGCATCTGGATGCGCACGGGGGCTTCGCGGGCCTGCGTGTTCTCCGACAAGCAAAAAACCTCCTTCCTTAATCGCGTGGAAACGCTGTAAAATGGCCGGTGCTATGTAGAAAAGCGCCCTGCCCGGTATGGCCGGGCAGGGTGGGATAGCCGGGAAAGATCAGTCCAGGCCGTAGAAATCCGCGCCGTAGAGTTTTTCAAACGCCTCCTGCGTGGCGGGCACCTTGACTTCGCCCTTGAGGATCTTTTCTTTCGCTTCTTCAACGGCCTTCAAGGCTTCGGGGCTCATGAGGTCAACGGTTTTGGAAATGTCCACGCCGCCGGTGGTCAGATCGTACACGGTGTCGCCGCCCTTGAGCTCGCCCTTCTGTCCCTTTTGGCACAGGTCGAACACGCCGTTGTCGACGCGCTTGACGGCGCTGGTCAGCACGGCTTCGGGGGCCAGATAGCTCTGATCCTTGTCGACGCCGATGGCAAACTTTTTCTGCTCCTTGGCCGCTTCGATGACGCCGTCGCCGGTGCCGCCTGCCGCGTGGTACACGATGTCGGCGCCCTTGGCGTACATGTTGATGGTAGCCGCCTTGCCGCCCGCCGCGTCGCCGAAGCTGTTGGCGTTAAAGCCCTGCACCTCGCACTCGGGGTTGGTGTCGCGCACGCCGGCATAGTAGCCGTAGCCGAAAGCATTCATGATGGGGGAAACCATACCCAACACGAAGCCCACATTGTTGGTCTTGGTCATTTTGCCGGCGGCTACGCCGACCAGGTAAGAGCACTGCTCCTGCGCGAACAGCACGCCGATCACGTTGGGGGCGGAAGAGTTACTGTCGATGATGGCGTACAGCTGCTCGGGGTGCGCTTCGGCAGCTTTTTTGCAGGCGTCGGCCATCAGGAAGCCTACGCAGATGATGAGGTCGTAGCCCTCGTCAAACAGGGTTTCCATGTTGGCTTCGTAGTCGGCTTCGGTCACGGACTCGAGGTAGCTCACTTCCACGCCCAGTTCTTCCTTGGCGCGCTGCAGGCCTTCCCATGCGGAGGCATTGAAGGAGTTGTCGTTGATGCCGCCGGTATCGCTGACCATCGCGACGCGGAAGGGCTTTTTCTCTTCGGCCTGCGCGGTGACGGCCACAAGGCCCACCATCATGGTCAGGACGAGGAGCATGCTAAGAAGTTTCTTCATGGTGTATTCCTCCTTATGATGTGGTTAGAAAACTTGTTTCTAAGCTTCCGTAATTATATCAAACAAATTCAGCGAGTTCAAGCGATTTGTTATCCCGTTGCTTTATGCGGCGGGGGATATTATACTTGTATACAGCGTACGAACGGGGAGGAAAGGGATATGCCCGAAAAAAGGATGGCGGTCTTATACGATTTTGACAGGACGCTGTCGCCCGACGACATGCAGGCGTTCACCTTTATCCCGTCCCTCGGGATGCGCAGCGGCGATTTCTGGGCCGAGTCCAACCGCGTCGCGCGCGCCAACGGCATGGATACCAACCTGTCGTGGATGAAGCTGATGCTGGATAAGGCGTCCGAAAAGGGCATGTCGATCAGCCGCGCCGCCTTCCGGGCGCTGGGGCGCGATGTGAAACTGTACGACGGCATACCCGAATGGTTCGGCCGCGTCAACGCCTATGCCGCGCAAAAGGGCGTTAAGGCGGAGCATTACATCATTTCCTCGGGGCTGAAAGAGATCATCGAGGGCAACGAAGTCGCGCCCTTTATCAAGCGCATCTATGCCTCGGCCTTCTATTACAACGGCGAGGGCGCGGCGCTGTGGCCCGCGCAGGCCGTCAACTACACCAACAAGACGCAGTATATTTTCCGCATCGCCAAGGGCGCGTTTGACGAAAACGACGCGCGCGTCAACGACAGCTTTGAAGAAAAGAACCTCTACATCCCTTATGAAAACATGATCTATATCGGCGACAGCGAGACGGACATCCCCTGTATGCGCCTGATCAAAAGCAAGGGCGGCACGTCCGTCGGCGTGTACGACCCCGCTTTGCAGAGCCGGAAGCGCGTGTACGATTTGTACCGCGACGGCCGCATCAACTATTTTGCGCCCGCCGACTATCGCGGGGGACAGGCGCTCGACTGCCTTTTGCGCCGCGTGATCGACCTGGTGGCCGCGCGCGAGGCGCTGCGCGAGGAATCGGGCCGCCTGGACGCGATGGTGGCGGAGGGCGTTTGATGGTTTTTTTCTCTGAAACAGTGTGAAGGGACGGACGGATATGGAAAACCTGCGCTTTGTGGCCCCGGACCCTTCCATGCGGCAGGAGATCGCCGATTACAGGCGGGAGTTTTTGGCTGACGGCAGCTCATTGGACGGCTGCGGCTCTTTGGCGAGGATGGAGGATCCCGACGAGTGGTTCCGGCAGGTGAAAGACCTGTCCGACGAAAAAACGGTGCCCCAGGGCTGGGTGCGCTCCACCCAGTTTATTCTGCTGCGCGAAAACAGGGTGCTGGGCGCCTTGCAGGTGCGGCACGCGTTCAACGATTTTCTGCGCCTGTACGGCGGCCATATCGGCTATTCCGTGCGCCCCGGCGAGCGCCGCAAGGGCTACGCGACGCTGATGCTGCAAAGGGCGCTGCCTTTCTGCCGCGGGATCGGTCTTAGTAAGGTGCTGATAACATGCCTTAAGGACAACGAGGGCAGCAGGCGCGCCATTCTTCATAACGGCGGGGTATACGAATCGACCGTCACGATACCGCGGGAAAACCTGCCGCTGGAACGGTATTGGATCGCGCTGTGAGCGCAATGCGGGCATTGTTGCTGTAAACGATATATCGGCATAAGGAGGCGCTCATATGGCCAAAATGAAAAAAGACACGATTGAAGCAAAGGGTTTCGCTATTCAGATTTATACCGAAGATTTTAAGCTGGAACTTGAATAGAGAAATCTCCAAAATCAACTACAGGATTCATACGGATGCCATAAAAGAATATCTCTTAAATGATCTGACCAATGAACAGCTATCTTACAAGTACGCAAGCGAAGCGGATATGCTGAATGTGGCGCTTTTTAATAAAAGGGCCAAACAGTGGCGCGAGGAAAACGCAGACCTAAAGGGCAATATGCGGGATTATGCGACCCTGAATGAGCTGTTGGTTCTTGCGAATATGGAAAGCTATAATGCGGTTTTAATCGGCAAGGGCATTGCACAAAAAGAAAGAATGATTGAACTGAGAAGGCTGGCGAGAAATCAATTGATGTCGATTGAAAAATTAAGCCACACCGGTCTTACTGGCTTGAAAGATCAGTAAAAGCATCGGGAGAGCCGCAATGCATAAGGAGATCAACCATGATGGATCACAAGGGCTTCGATCTGTGGGCGGAAGGGTATGACCGGAGCGTCCAACGCTGCGAAGAAGAAAACGAATACCCCTTTGCGGGGTACAAGCGGGTGCTGGGCGCGGTGTACCGCCATATCCGCATGGGACAGGGGCGCAAGGTGCTGGACGTGGGCTTTGGCACCGGCACGCTGCTGAAAAGGCTGTACGACGAGGGCTTTGAGGTATCCGGCTTTGATTTTTCCGCAAAGATGGTGGAGATCGCGCGGCGGAAAATGCCCGGAGCGCGGCTCGCGCAGCATGATCTGGCCCATGGGCTGCCCGAAAACTGGGCGGACGAAGGATTCGACTGCATCGTCTGCACCTATGCCATCCATCATATTCCATACGCGGGGCAGGCGGCGCTGATCGAACAGCTTACGCGGCGGCTTTTGCCCGGCGGCAGGCTGCTCATCGGAGACGTGGCCTTTGAAACGGTGAAGGAAATGGAAAGCTGCCGCGCGCGGTGCGGCGAAAGATGGGATGATGAAGAATGCTATCCGATACTGGAAAGCCTGCGGGCGGATTTTCCCGGCGCCTGCTTTGAAAAGCAGTCCTTCTGCGCCGGGGTGTTTGTGCTGCGGCGGGGATGATTCGATTTTCAGCGCTATATGAATGTTTCGGCTGCTTTTTTGCGGCGGAGGGCAAACAGGCACAGGAAGAAGAACAGCAGCAGGAAGCCGGTGAGCGCCATGACTTCGGTGCCGGACGCAAAGAGCGAATGGCCCTTCTGGATCAGCGTCCCCGCCGTGTTGGCCCAGTACTGGGGCGTGATCATGGCCAGCTTCTGCATAAAGGGCGGCATCAGCCACAGCGGCCAGTAGCAGCCGCCCAGCATGGCGAAGATGGTGGTCACGATGGGCGTCACGGCCCCATACGCCCGGGTGGAGCGCACGCTGAGGGCAAGGAAGATGCCTGCCAGTATCCAGATGAGGCCGTAATATGCCCACAGGGCGTATAAAAGGGGCGGAACGCTGATGCGGAACACCAGCGCCGTCAAAAGGTGCAGCGTCAGCAGGTTGAGGCACAGGAAAAACAGGCCCGTTGCGAAGTTTGCGCCGATGTAGGGCAGGCGCTTTAAGGGCGATTGCAGCACGCGGCCCAGCGTGTTCCACTGCTTTTCGCGCAGCAGGAGGGAGGCGATCTGCATCATGTTCATCGAAAACAGGTATAAAAGGAAGCCCGCCGCGGTGGACAGCCCGCGGTTTTCTTTCCGCGCGCTCAAGGGCTGCCGGTCAAAGGAAGGCGTTTTTTCGGCCAGCTTTTTTTCGGCAGCGATCAGCGACGCGGCGTCTTTGGCGTCTTCCAGCGCGCGCAGGCGCATCAGGTCGTCCACATAGAGGTTTACCCACGCGCCCAGCATCCCCACGATCTCCTGCCCTTTGAGGGAACGCAGCGTGAGATCAGGCTTTTGGCCTTTCAGCAGCGCATCCTCGTAGCCTTTGCCCACGATCAGCACGGCGTCCAGCGCGCCGTCCGCCAGCCTTGTATCCGCTTCTTCCAACGGGACGATGGTGAGTTTATTGACTTCGCCCGAAAAGGAGGCGGCCAGCGCCCCGGACAGCGCCGTTTGATCATCGTCCGCTATCCCCGCGCGCAGGCTAAAGCCGCCGCTTGAGCCGCCCGACATCAGCCCCAGCGCAAACAGGATGACGGGCAGGACGAGCAGCACAAACAGCATGGCCTTGCGGGCCAGCAGCAGGCGAATGTTGTTTTTAACGACCCGCCACACGGTCGCTCCCCTCCTCCCTGACAAACAGCGCGAAGGCTGCGGCCAGCGTGACGACGGCCAATATGGAACACAGACCCATGGCTTTCCACGCCGCACTCATGTCGTTGTTGTACACATATTGGAAAATGCCCTTGTTGACCCAGCCGACGGGCGAATATTGCAGCATACGGTAGAACGCGCCCGCGCTTTCATCCACCATCACATAGCCGCCGCCCAGAAACACCATGGCGACGATGACGAGGTTCAAAAACCCCGATGCCCCCGCCTCCTGCCTGAACAGCTGGAGGGACAGGATGCCAAGGCCCGTCGAGAACAGCACCAGCGGGATAAGCACCGCCATCACCACGGGAATGGATCGGTACGATACATGGTAGACCGTGCTGCTGAACAGCATCAGCACCAGCACCTGCAGCAGGAGCACGGCGGAAGCGGCCAGCGCTTTAAGCGCAAATACCCTGCGCATCGAAAAGGGAGAAGCCTTGAGGCGCAGGTAGGTGCGCTCCTCCGTTTCGGTGGCCATCTGGCCCACCGCCTGTACCGCGCCGTACATGATGATCATGGTGATCATGGTGACGCCGTAATACCCGAAGGATGAAGGGGCGTTTTTTCCCGCGATGCCCTCCGTACGCACATAATCGGTATCGGGACTCTGCTGCGCGGGCAGCCGGCCCTTTTGCAGCGCCATCAGGGAAAAGGCGCTTTGCCTTAGGAAGATGCGCGAATAGGCGCTGACGAGCATGGCGTCGATGCCCGAAGGGTCGTCTGTGAAATGGGTGATGCCCTGCCCGGCAACGCGCACATACTGCCGGACGGCCCCGGCCTTTACGTCCTCTTTGATTTTGCTTTCCTCGGCGGGCACAAGGTTCAGACCCGCTTTTTCAGCCATGTCGGCGTAGTAGCGGCTCATGATGCTGCCGTCCGTTACCACCGGGATGGCTGTTTTGGGCAGCTCGATCAGGCGGCTGCTTGCGCCGGAAAAGGCCGTGCCCAGCACCCAGGTGAGGGCGATGGGGAACAGCAGCATCAGCAGCAGCGATTCCGGCGTATGCAGGATGTGCAGGGCTTCTTTTTTTAGAAACATCAGCGTCTGTCGCATACGGGTGCCCTCAATCGCGCAGGCTGCGGCCCGTCAGCGTCAGGAAAACATCCTCCAGATCGGGTTCGCTGACCGACATATCGGCGACGCGGAGGTTTTTGGACGTGACCAGCGCCAGCACGCCGGCGATCTGGTTGCCCTGTCCCTCCAGCCCGATGCGGCACGCGCCGCCCTGCATCTGAACGTCCTTGACGCCCTCAATCAGGCGCAGGGCGTCAAGCGGCATATCGCCCTCCACCGACAGCGTCATAAAGCGGTGGCCGTCCATGAGCCCGCGCAGCTCGGGCAGCGTGCCCAGCGCGATCACCCTGCCCGCGTCTATGACGGCGATGCGGCTGCACAATTGCTGGGCCTCCTCCATGTAGTGCGTGGTGTAGAGGATGGACATGCCCTGCCCGTTGAGCCGCCTGATGCTTTGCAGAATATGGTTGCGCGACTGGGGGTCGATGCCCACCGTGGGCTCGTCAAGGATCAGCAGTCTGGGCCTGTGCACCAGCCCGCAGGCGATGTTGAGCCGCCGCTTCATGCCGCCCGAAAAGGTCCTGGCCCTGTCGCGCGCCCTGTCCATCAGCCCCACGAAATCCAGCGTTTCTTCGGCCCGCTCTTTGAGCGCCCTGCCCGATAAGCCGTAGAGGCTGCCGAAAAAACACACGTTCTGCATGGCCGTCAAATCGTTGTAGATGGCAAGGTCCTGCGGCACGATGCCCAGCAGCTTTTTGCATTCGTTCAAATGGCTGTCCATGTCCATGCCGCCCACCAGGACGCTGCCGCCGTCCTTGCGCAGAAGGCCGGTCACGATGTTGATGGTGGTGGACTTGCCCGCCCCGTTGGGACCCAGCAGCCCGAACACCTCGCCGTCCCCGACAGAAAAACCGATATGGTCTACGGCTGTTTTGCTGCCGTAACGCTTGATAAGGTCTTTGACTTCCAGCATGGTGCGCTCCTTTCCGCGTTTACCCATTCGAGCTTAGCATGCATGATAGCACGCTGTCTGCCGGGGAAGCAAGGACGAAACGGCAACGCCCCTGTAAAAACCGCGTAAAAGGCATAAGGTACGCTGTCATCCCATCAAAAACTCGTCTTCTCCGTATATCAGCCCGTTTTTCCACCTGAATACGTCCATGGAACGCTCGCCCGCGTCGTTTTCCAGCAGGGCGGCGACGGTCTGCCCGTCATTTGAAACGTCCATACGCAGGCATCTGAAACGGCTGTCGGTGCCCTCATACGCCGCCTGCATGGCGCTCAGATAGGCGTCCATGCCGGTAAAACGCTTTTCCTCCTTGCCGTGCAGCGTCCAAACGACGTCTGGGTGGAGGAAGCGGCGGTAGCTTTCCCAATCCCGATCGTTTTCGGCTTGAAAGAAGGCTGACAGCTTCTGCGCGTTGGTTTTTTCGGCAGGCTTTTCGCCGACAAACAGCAGATGGTTGCTGCGCCCCAGCATTTCCGGCTTTTCGCAGCAGTAAAAGTGATAGCGCAGATATTGCGCGTAGTCCTCGGGGCTTAAAAGGTTGACGGTGTCCGCCATCAGCTCGCTCACCCCGTCGGACGCGACCTCGTGCAAAATGGGGACGCCGCCGTTTTGCAGCATCGCCCGGCACTGGGGCGGGGTGAAGAATACAAAGGGGAAATCCTCCACCTTAAAGGTGCGGCGGTCGTAGGTGTCGCCCGACAGATAACGGCTGTCGTACATCAGCTCGGTCAGTATCACCATGTCGTTGGAGATAAAGGCAAAGAACAGCTTGCCATGGGGCTTGCAGACGCGCAGCGCCTCGGCGATGGCCTTTTGACGGTCCTTCTCCCGGCGCAGGTGGTACAGCGGCCCCATCATCAATACGATGTCGAAGGACGCATCCGCAAACCGCGTGAGATCGACGGCGCTGCCCTGCAAAGCGCTGACGCGGTGGCGCGGCCGTATCTTTTTGCGCAGGGCGGCAAGGTTGACTTCGGTCAGCTCCACCGCCGTGACGGCGTGCCCCTTTTCGGCAAAGTACAGGCTGTATTCCCCCGCCCCCGCGCCGATGTCGAGCACGGTATCATGGGGGCGCAGATAGCGCTCGATATAGCGGACGGTCGTCAAAAACTCCACCCGCGCGGCGGGGGAGCGGTTCAGCCGGGTATCCTCGTTGAATATTTCATAGGTTTTAGCGATCCGCTCCGTTTCATTGGCCATGCGGCGGATGGTATCAAAATCCATATACGCTCCTGTTTGTCCGATGCCTCTGCTGCACCTGTGCTGGTGAAAGCGATCGATATCAGAGCCGGTCAAAATAGCCAAGGAAGGCCTTGCCCGCGATATCCTCCACGTCCCTTGCGCCGAATCCGGCGGCCCTCAGGGCGTCGATCAGCGCGGGCAGATCGGCGGGGTTATCAAGGCCGACGGGCTTTTCGCCGATGCCGTCAAAATCGCTGCCGAAGCCCACCTTGCCCTCGCCGCCCATTTCGTACATGCGCAGCATGTGATGAGCGATATCGCTCAGCGTGGCCGGGCCTTCCTTTTTGAGAAACCTGGGGAAGAAGTTGACGCCCACATAGCCGCCCTTTTCAAACAGGGCCCTCAGCTGGCCGTCGCTCAGATTGCGCGTATGGTCGCACAGCGCCCGCGCGCAGGAGTGGGAGGCCATGGGCGGCTTGTCGGTCTTTTCCAATATATCCCAGAAGCCCCGCTCGTTCAGGTGCGATACGTCCACCGCCATTTCAAGCCGCTGCATTTCGCGCACGGCGTCCAGCCCTTTATCGCTTAAGCCCTTTTGCGCGTCGCCCAGGTGGCAGGTGGCCAGCGTGTTGGTAAAGTTCCACGTTAAGGTGGCCATACGCACGCCGATATGGCGGTAGCGCTCCAGCAGGGCAAGATCGCGCTCGTAGATTTCGCCGCCCTCGATGGACAGCATGGTGGAGAAGGCCCCGTCCCTTGCGTCCCGCGGATCCGACACCTGCGTCCAGCCCTCGTTTTGAAGGCGGTCATAGGCGCTCAGCATATCGTTTGTCAGCTGTTCCACCTTTTCGGGTTCGGTGTCCGCGCCCATGAACAGGGCCATCGTTTGCAGGCTGACGCCGCCTGCGCGCAGCCTTTGAAGCGTCAGGTCGCATCGGGCGTTCGGGTCCCTGGCCAGCGCCCACAGGGTATCGCAGTGCGTATCGCAGATCAGCATGGGTTCATTCTCCTTTAGGCGTTATTCTTTTGATGCCGTGATAGAAGAAAAAGTGTCCGAAGACATTTTGACGGCTTTTCGGGCAAGGCCTTACTCAATGATATACTGTTTCAGGTCGTTGATCAGATCATCGCACTCGTCCGCATAGACTTCCAGCGTGATGGGCTGGGACAGGTCAAGCGAAAAAATACCCAGCATGGACTTGGCGTCCACCACATGGCGGCCTGCGCGCAGATCCATATCGTAGGGGTAGCGGCTGGCGATGTTGACGAACGTTTTGACTTCTTCGGCAAAGCTCATTTTGAGCAGGATGGATTTCATACATATACCTCCACAAATTATTGTCCATGCTCATTATACCGTTTTCAGGTCAAAAATCAAGCGAAAGCTGACATGATCGCGGGGAAAAACGTGAAAGGCGGGGCGTTGGAATTGACTTACAACGGGTATACTCTGACCATCAACCAAGGAGGGATCGCTATGAGCGTTTCATTGATACAATCGATTCATGGCCGCGAGGTCATGGACTCCCGCGGCAACCCCACGGTGGAAGCGGAAGTTGTTTTGCAGGACGGCAGCGTCGGCGTGGGCATCGCGCCCAGCGGCGCATCCACCGGAGAATTTGAGGCGCTGGAGCTGCGCGACAACGACCGGCGCCGTTACGGCGGCAAGGGCGTCCAAAAGGCGGTGGACAACATCAACCGAAAGATCGCGCCCCGGCTTCGGGGCATGGACCCCGCCGGCATCTACGCCGTTGACCGCGCGATGATCGAACTGGACGGCACCAAGGATAAATCCAACCTTGGCGCGAACGCCATATTGGCGGTGTCGCTGGCCGCCATCCACGCCGCGGCCGGCAGCTTAAAGCTGCCGCTGTACCAGCTGCTCGGCGGCATCAGGGCCAACCGTCTGCCCGTGCCCATGATGAACATATTGAACGGCGGCGCGCACGCCGCCAACACGGTGGACGTGCAGGAGTTTATGGTGATGCCGGTGGGCGCGCCCAGCTTTGCCGAAGGGCTGCGCTGGAGCGCCGAGGTGTTCCACGCGCTGCGCGGGCTGCTGAAGGAGCAGGGGCTGGCGACGTCGGTGGGCGATGAGGGCGGCTTTGCGCCCGACCTTGCCAGCGATGAGGACGCCATCCGGTACATTCTGGATGCCGTCGTCAAGGCGGGCTATCAACCCGGCGCCGACTTTATGCTGGCCATCGACGCCGCATCCAGCGAGTGGAAGAGCGGCAAAACGGGCGAATATCTTCTGCCCAAGTCCGGCAAGCGCTATACGTCGGAAGAACTGATCGAACACTGGAGGACGCTGACGGACAAGTACCCCATCCTTTCCATCGAGGACGCTTTGGACGAGGAGGACTGGGCGGGCTGGCAGAAGCTGACCGAGGCGCTGGGCGGCAGGGTGCAGTTGGTGGGCGACGACCTGTTTGTGACCAACACCGAGCGGCTGCTGCGCGGCATCCGGGCGGGCTGCGGCAATTCCATCCTGATTAAATTGAACCAGATCGGTTCGGTGTCCAAAACGCTGGACGCCGTGCGCATGGCGCAGGACGCGGGGTATACCGCCGTCATCTCCCACCGCTCGGGCGAAAGCGAGGATACCACCATCGCCGACCTGGCCGTGGCGCTGGGCGCGGGGCAGATTAAAACCGGCGCGCCCAACCGCTCCGAGCGCGTGGCCAAGTACAACCGCCTGCTGCGCATCGAGGAGAGGCTGGGAGCGGCTGCGACCTATCCGGGCAGAAGGGCCTTCCATGTATGATAGGTCAGCGCATTGCATTTTTACGCCCTGCGATTTTGCGGATCGCAGGGCGTTTTTTTATCTATTATGTTCTCCTGCCCTTAACGCCCGGCAGCTGCCGCAGAACGGTGATGGCCGTCAGCGTCAGCAGCGCCATGGTGATGGGGCGGCCAAAGAGCGCCAGCAGCATATTTTCTTCCGGCAGGGCCAGCGAAACGGCGCGGCGGAAGTTGGCGTCCATCATGCCGCCCAGCACGATGGCCAGCGTCATGGGGGCGACGGGGTAGCGGTGGCGGCGCATGAAAAAGCCCGCGATGCCGAACGCCAGCATGATGGCGACGTCCGACAGCCTGCCGTTTCCGGCAAACGCGCCCACCACGCACAGCACGGCCACGATGGGCAGCAGCAGCCGCCTGGGGGCGGTCAGCAGCCTGCCGATGCGCGGGGCGATGACCAGCCCCAGTGCCAGCAGGCACAGGCAGGCGATCAGCGATGCCGCGATGACGGCTTCAAACAGGGCGGGCGACTGGCTGATGAACATGGGCCCCGGCCTGAGGCCGTGCACATAGAACACCGACAGCATCACCGCCGTCACCGCGTCGCCGGGCACGGCGAGCGTCAGCATGGGGATCATCGCCCCGCCGATGCAGGCGTTGTTGGCGGCTTCGCTGGCCACAATGCCCTCCACCGCGCCCTCGCCGAAGGGCAGAGAGGGCTTTTTGACGATGCGCCGCGCCTCGCCGTAGGCAAGGAAGGAGGCCACCGGCCCGCCCGCGCCGGGCAGCGCGCCCACCAGCATGCCGATCAGGCTGCAATAGAGGGAAAGCGGCCAGTGCCTGAGTATATCCCTTGTCCGGGCGGCGCTGCGCGCCATGCGCGCCATTTCGCCCTCCATGGTATCGCCGCTGAGCGCCGTCAGCACCTCGGAAAACCCAAACAGGCCGATCAGTACCGGTACGGTGCCGATGCCCGCCGTCAATGCCTGTATGCCCAGCGTCAGCCGGGGCGTTCCCATCACGCTGTCCAGCCCCACCATGCTGACGATGAGGCCCAGGCAGGCGCTGATGAGGCCACGGGCAAAGCTGTCGGCGGTGAGCGCGCCCACGGCGGTCAAACCAAAAAGCGCCAGCAGGAAATAGTCCATCGGCTGAAATTTGAGCGCAAGGCTCGATACCGGCTTGGCCAGCGCCCACAGCGCCAAAATGCCAAAGAGGCTGCCGATAAACGAGTACCAGGTGGCGTATTGCAGCGCTTCCTTTGCGCGTCCCCGTTTGGCAAGCGGGCTTCCGTCCAGCGTGGTCACCACCGAGGAGGGCGCGCCGGGGATGTTGAGCAGGATGGCGGAAACCGCGCCTGAAAACACGCCCACCACGTAGACGCCCATCACGCTGGCCAGCGCGTCGGGCGCGGCCCAGGTGTAGGTGATGGATACCAGCAGCGCCGTCGCCATCGAGACCGACAGCCCGGGGATGGCCCCCACCAGCAGCCCGGCCACGGCGCCCAGCGCCACCATCAACATAAAATGCAGATCGGTAAAATAGCGGAGGATGTGCAGGATGCCGTCCATTTCAGCCCCCCATCAGGGCGTCCAGCCCCATGCGCAGGATGTCGATGGAGGAAGAGGGCGGCATCACATACAGCAGTTTGGCAAACAAAAGATAGGTGAGCGCCGCAAACGCAATGGGCAGCAGAGTCAGCACAGGCGGGCGGCGCTCGCCGAGGGCATAGAACATGCTGCTCAGAAACAGCGCCGTCGCCATCACAAACCCCAGCACGGGCATGAGAAAATAATAGGCGACGCCCGCGCAGACGGTGAAGCAGAAAATGCGCGTGTTGACGGGCGGATGATCGGCTTTTTGGACGGTTCCGCGCCGGGCCTCCCAAAGCAGCGTGACGGACAATACAAACAGAAGGACGGAGATCAGCAGCGGGAACAGATAAGGGGAAAGCGCCCAATCGACAGCGGGGGCGCTCCTGTGGCTGCTGAGCGAATGGGCAAACAGGGCAAGGGAGAATACAAGAAACAAAGCCCCTTCCAGATATTTTCCGCGTGGGGCGCTTTGGGGCGTGGGCTTCATCGCGCTGTCTCCTTCATGCTCATTGTGGGCGGGGGATGTCGAACTGCTCGGGGCTGTTTGGGGCGGCCCCGGCGTCGTACAGCAGCCAGCTGACCAGCGACTCCCATGCCGCATAGAAGCTTTGCGCTTCTTCGGGCGTTGGATACTGCTCGTACAACCTTTCAAGGCTGTTGCTGTCGCAGTAAGCGATCCATTCCTTTTCCTGCACGGCCTTTTTAAGGGCGTCGCGCAGCGCGGCGCACACATCGCCCGGCACGTCTTTATCGGCCAGCAGCGAAAGCGGCGTGTAGGGGATGGACATCATGGCGTCCGACCCTTCGATGATTTCGGCCAGCGCCGGGACGTCGGGCTGACCCGGCAGGCGGCGCGCGGACGATACGGCCAGCAATTTCAGATCGCCCGATGCTGCATAGCCTGTCACGGTGGAGTAGTTGGCGTTGGTAAAATCCACCTGATTGCCCAGCACCGCCACAATGGCGTCCGCGCCGCCCGCGTAGGCGATGTTGGCGGCCTCATAGCCAAAGCGCTGGAGGATCAGGCTCTGCACGTGGCCGGAGCCGCCGGGGCCGGTATAGCTCATTTTAACCTTGCCGGGGCGGGCTTTGATGTCTTTCAACAGGTCTTGTACCGAGGCATAGGGCGAGTTCCCGGCGACCACAATCACCTTCGGGTCGTTGACGATGGGGGAGATGGGCGTAAAATCGTGGTAGCTGATGGCGCTGATGCCCATCACGCGCTGCGTGCCCAGCGAATCGGCGGAAAACAGCAGCGTGTAGCCGTCGGGCGGGGCGTCCAGCACATACTTTGCGCCGATGGAGCCGGAAGCGCCGCCCTGATTGACCACGGTGACGGGGACGTTCAGGTGCTTTTTGAGCTGCACGGCCAACTGCCGCGCGGCCAGATCGGCTGTGCCGCCCGCGCCGTAGGGCACCACCAGCGTGACGGGCTTTTGGGGATAGCCTGCGGCGGATGCCGCCGTGCAGGCAAGGAAAGAAACGCAAAGAATCATCAGCGCGATTAAACGCCGGGTCGTTGTTTTCACACCGGTCTCCTTTCAAACGGGGGCTTCACACCCGCCCGGCTTCATTATAGGCGGGCGCGGAGAGGGTGTCAATTTACGGGCAAATACAAAAAATAAACCGGGCGGCGCACATAAGGGGAGGCCGCTATGGTATACTGCTGTTATCGGGAAAACGGGAGGGCGCTATGTCATCGTTTGAAAACGGCGTGCGCAGGGCGTTGCCGGTGGGGGCAGGGATGGCGGCGGTGGGCTTTGCCTTCGGCCTGACGGCGGCGGGCAAGGGGCTTTCGGCTGTGCAGGCCGCCATGATGTCGCTGATCGTGATGGCGGGCGGTTCGCAGTTTTTTGCGCTCAGCCTGATGCTGCCCGGCGGGACGCTGGCCGTGTCGCCTCTGGTGGTGGTGGCGGGCACGTTTTTAATCAACCTGCGCCATCTGGTGATGAGCGTATACACCATGAACCGCTTAAAAAAAGCCACGCTCAATAAAAAACTGTGGCTCAGCTATGCGCTGTGCGACGAAAGCTTTGTCTTGTTTTCACAGAGCCGCAGGCAGGAGGACGACGCGGCCTATTTGGGCGGCATCAATACGGCGCTGCACCTGATTTGGACTGTCAGCACCTTCGCGGGGGCCTTGGCCGTATCCCTTGTGCCCGCTTCGGCTGTGGAGCCGCTGGGCATCGCCATTTACGCGGCCTTCGTGTCGCTGCTGATCCCCGACATGCAGAAGAGCCTGCGCATCGTCGCCATCGTGCTGTTTACCATGTTCATCAATACCATGCTGACGCAGCTGATCCCCGTGCAGGGGCTGGCCGTTGTCCTGTCCATGCTGGCGGGCGCGTTCTTTGGCACCATGCTGCCGGAAGCCCCGCTCGAGCGGCAGCCGCCCCAAAGGGGAGGGAGGAAACGGCCGTGAACATGTATCTGCTGATTTTTTTTATGATGGTCGTTACCTACATCCCCCGCGCCCTGCCCGCGCTGAACGGCGAGAAAATGCGCCTCAGCCCTTTCTGGGAGAAGTTTTTAAGCCTCATCCCGTATACGGCGCTTGCGGCGCTGATATTCCCCGGCGCGCTGAACGTGGTGCCCTTCCGCCCCGCCGTGGGGCTGGCGGGCCTTGCCGCCGCCTGCATTGCCGGCTTTTATAAGCTGCCCACCGCCCTTGTGATCGCAGCCGGCGTCCTTGGGTCGGTGCTGGCGTACTGGATAGGGTGACAGGCGTCTGTTTGAACGAACATATATTGATCGGATAGCCATCCGATACGTTTTTCTGCTGTACTTTTTGGAAGATAATGCTTGACAAAAGGACAGCATTGGATTATTATGCTGGTAAATCAGTGATAAATCAGTTGCGAAACAGAGAGCCTTCCCATTTTCCACCACGTGATTTTCGAAAACCCGAAGCAATCGGCGGGCTGTGTTTCCCGGATATGCGGACGTTGCGGAATCTGTTGCGTAAAGCAATAAATATATAGAGGAGGACCAGTATGATTACGAACAACCCGAATCCTGTTGCAGACATTGTTGAGGTGAACCGGGCTCAAATCGAGCACCGCGCTACATGGATGGGCCTGATCTATGATGAAATGGTCAAGGCCGGCATCGACGCGGAGCCTATCCTTCGCCGCGCCATCAAACGCTGCGGAAGAATGCACGGGGAGAACTTCAAAGCGCAGTGCGTCGATCCGCAAAGCTGCGTGGACTTCAAAAACGCGTTCCTGGGCGATGAAAGCAAGGTAGGGCCGCAGAGCTTCAACATGAAGAACATCCGGGCCGATCACGACAATGTAACGGTGAACTTCAACTACTGCGCGCTGGTATCGGCGTGGAAAAAATTAGGGTTTGACGATGAAACCTGCGCGCTGCTGTGCGACATCGCCATGGACGGCGACCGCGGCATCGCCGAAACCATGGGGCTGGCGCTCAGCCTTGAAAACACCATTGCCAAGGGCTGCGCCACGTGCGACCTGCATTTCCATAAGTGACTCATTCAACCTGGGCTATCAGAAAGGAGATTGCCATGAAAAGGTATCTAAGTGCGCTGCTTGCTGTGACCATGCTGCTGTCTATGGCCATGCTGCCCGCCCATGCGGACGGGAAAACGATCCGCCTCGGCGGCCTGGCGCCCCTGACCGGCAACTACACGGAATACGGCAAAGGTTTCCAGATCGGCTTCCAGATGGCGATTGATGAGATCAACGCCGCCGGCGGCGCGAACGGGTATATGCTGGAGATCGATGTAAAAGACTCGCAGGGCGATCCCGTTGTCAGCTCCACCCTGGCCACCGCTTTTGCGGAAGATGATGAAGTGATGGCGATCCTGGGCGACTTTACTTCCGGCGCCTGCAAGGCGAACGCCTCGATCGTCGACCGCTATGGCGTCGTTCAGCTGTCTCCCACCGCGTCCGCGCCCGACTATGCCGGGATGAGCCCCTTCTGCTTCTCCATCATGGGCCGTCAGGACGGTGAAGCGCCGTATCTGGCCAAGTATGTGCTCAAGAAGTATCTGGGCGTTACCAAGGTGGCCGTCATCCGTGTTGACAGCGACTGGGGCCTTTCCTGCTTCGACAACTTTAAGAAGCAGGCCGATATTGAAGGGCTGGCCGTCACCGAGGAAAAGTATAAGTCGGACGAAACGGACTTCAGCTCCATCATCACCAAAGCCAAGCTGTCTGAGCCGGAAGTGCTGGTCGTTATGGACCAGGGCGTTGCGGTATCGGCCATTTTCAACGCGGCGGATGCGGCCGGCTGGGACATCAGGCACGTGGCGCTCGGTCCCGGTACTTCGGAGCAGGTGGTCAGCCAGCTGATGAAGCCGGACAACATCATCGTTACGTCCCCCTTCTTCTTTGACCCGACCAACGAGGAACTGACCAAGTGGAAGGAAGCGTTTACCGCAAAATCCGGCTTTGAACCCACTGTGCATCCCGCCTGCGCCTATGACTGCGTGTATCTGATCAAGACGGCGATCGAAGCCATCGGCGATAAGCCTGTGACCCGCGAAGCCATCCGCGAAGCGCTTCAGAACCTTGAAATGACCGGCATCACCGGCCGCATCAAGTTTGAAGAAGCCGGCGACATCAAGCGCGACTATATGATTTGCGGCGTTGAAAACGGCACGTGGAAGGTGCTGGAAGGCTTCGACTATGTAAATCAGTAATGCCAATGCAAACAGCGGGGCGGAGGTTCCGCCCCGCTTCCCATATCCTGACGTCGGATGGATTTTCCCGGTTTTCATACTGAGCCCCGTAGGAGAGGGTCTTTCGTATAAGGAGGGTTCATGGAGTATTTTTTAAACCAGCTGGTAAACGGGCTGTGCCAGGGCGCGATTTATGCGCTGATGGCGATCGGCTATTCCGTCATTGTCGGCGTCGTGGGCATGGTTACGTTTACATATGGTGAAATCATGATGATCGGGGCCTTTGGCGCTTACTATGTGTTTCAGTTTGTGGGCGTCAATCTGCCGCTGGCGATTCTGGCTGCCTTTGCCAGCTCTTTCCTGCTGGGCGCGTTGGTGTACAAATTGTGCTATGAAAGGTTTTTCAATGCTCCGCGCCATATTTCGCTGCTGTGCACCATAGGGTTCAGCATGCTCATCAAAAATCTGGTGCAGATCATCTTTGGACCCGAAACAAAGCCGGTGTTGAATATCATCGATAACCGAACCTTTACCATTCCCCTTTCGGGCGCGGTAGCCATCGATTTGAAGCTGCTGCAGCTGGTGGTGATGCTGCTGGTGGTCGTGCTGGCCGTTACGCTGACGCTGTTCTTTAACCGCACCAAGGCGGGGGTCGCCCTGCGCGCCGTCAGCCAAAACAAGGATGCCGCCTATCTGATGGGCATCAATGTGAAACGCACCGCCATGCTGGGCAACTGTATCGGCTGCGGCTTTGGCGGCATTGCCGGCATACTGCTGGCGATATACTATTACGCCATCGCGACGACCATGTGGGGGAACTTCAGCATGAAAGCCTTTTCCGCGTCCGTGCTGGGCGGGCTGGTGGATCTTCGCATGTCGGCGCTCGGCGGCCTGTGCATCGGGATTGCGGAAAACCTGGGGATCACCATTTCCTCCGCGACGTTCCGCGATGTGTTTGCGTTCAGCTTTCTGATACTGATGCTGGTGATCCGGCCGCAGGGTTTTGCCAGCAAGAAAGGGAGCCGGGTATGAGTGCGAAAGAGCTGGTCAGAAAATATCGGGCGGTCGTCTGCGCGCTGGTTTTCGCGCTGCTGTGCGCTGTGCCGTTTGTCATCAAAAAGGCCGTTTATATACGGTATGCGTGCAACATTCTGCTGTATGCCACCCTGGCGGGGTCGCTGAATATCATCAACGGGTATTCGGGGCAGACCTGTCTGGGACAGGCAGGCTTCTTTGCCATCGGCGCGTATGCGATGGCGGCGCTGTCCACCAAATTCGGCATCAGCTTCTGGCTGCTGCTGCCCCTGTCCGGGCTGCTGGCGGCCGCCGTGGGGTTGCTGGTGGCGCTGCCGACGCTGAAACTGAAGGGCATCTACCTGTCCATTGTGACCTTGGGGGCGTCCGAAATCATCCGCATCATCGCGCAGACCTGGTCGCCGGTCACGGGCGGCGCGATGGGCATCAAGCAGATCCCCTATCCCGTGCTCTTTGGCCTGGATACCTTCCGGCCCAAGTATTATTATTTCATTTTTCTGATGCTGGGCGCTGTTTTCCTTTTTGCCACCAACCGCGTGCTGAACTCCCGCGTGGGCCGCTCGTGGATCGCCATCAGGGAGGATGAGATCGCCGCCAAATCCCTGGGGGTGCAGACCAGCTTTTATAAATCGCTCAACTTTATGTACGGGGCGTTCTGGGCGGGCGTGATCGGCTGCGCCTATGCGCCGTTTGTGAACTACATCGAAGCGTCGCAGTTTTCGACCGATACGGGCTTTAACGTGCTGGCGATGATCGTCATCGGCGGGCAGGGAACGCTGATCGGCCCCATCGTGGGCAGCTTCATCGTGACGCTGCTGACCGAATCGCTGCGCTTTCTGGAAAGCTGGCGCTATGTCCTGTATGCCGTGCTGATCATCGCGATGATGTGGCTGAGGCCGCAGGGCATCGCGGGCGCTTCCAACTCCATCCTTGCGGGGGGCAAGGTCAAGCGCAAAAAGACCGGGAAAGAGAGCGGAGGAGGCGATATCCATGCCTGATGCCAGGGTTCTGCTTGAAGCGAAAGGAATCTGCATGTATTTCGGCGGACTGAAAGCCGTGGACAACGTGGACATGCGGATATGCGAAGGGGATGTCTTCGGCATCATCGGGCCCAACGGCGCGGGGAAAACGACGTTTTTCAACGTCTGCACGGGCATCTACGCCCCGACCAGGGGAAGGATTTTCTTTGAAGGGCGGGATATCACCGGCGTTACGTCGGAGAAGGCGGCAAGGCTGCGCATCGCGCGCACGTTTCAAAACCTCCAGATATTCAAGTTCATGTCGGTACTGGACAATGTGAAGATCGGATGCCATATCAGCACGCGCAGCCATCTGTTTGACGCGCTGCTGCACAGCAGGCGTTACCGTCAGGATGAAGAATTCACGACCGAAAAAAGCCTGGAGATCCTGCGCGGCATCGGCCTGTACGATGCGCGCGACGTGAAAGCGGGCAACCTGTCATACGGCATGCAGCGGAAGGTGGAAATCGCGCGGGCGCTGGCGCTGAACCCGCGCATCCTGCTCTTGGATGAGCCGGCGGCGGGCATGAACCCGAAGGAAACGATGGAGCTGATGGCGTTCATCAAACAATTGAACGGCCAGGGATACACCATCGCCGTGATCGAGCACGATATGAAGTTTGTGATGAACGCGTGCAGCCGCATTCTGGTGCTGAACTTCGGAA
Organism: uncultured Oscillospiraceae bacterium; assembly: GCA_964522425.1. GTDB lineage: Bacteria > Bacillota > Clostridia > Christensenellales > Aristaeellaceae > DTU024. The sequence continues at coordinate 2,444 of CAZFUT010000035.1, read as the reverse complement.
AGAAAATATTTGAAGGCACGCCCGACGAGGTAAAACGCAATCCCGACGTGCAGAGCGCGTACTTTGGCAAGGGATTGGTGGCGGGGGAGGCATTGGCGTGAGCAAAACGATACTGAAAGTAGACAATCTTGTGGTATACTACGGCTATGTGAACGCGCTCAAAGGCGTCAGCCTGCAAGTGGACGAGGGCGAAATCATCACCCTGATCGGCGGCAACGGGGCGGGGAAAACCACCACGCTGATGTCGATTTCCAACCTTGTCGAGAAAGCCTCCGGCAGCATTCATTTTCTGGGAGAGGATATTACGCGGACAGCGCCCGACCGGATCGTCAAGATGGGCATCAGCCACGTGCCCGAAGGGCGCAAGATATTTCCCAGCCTGACGGTCTATGAAAATCTGGTGGCCGGCACGTTTGGAAAGCCCGGCATGACCAAAGAGCGCATGGGTGCGCTGATCGAGGAAAACTATGCGCTCTTTCCCCGGCTCAAAGAGCGCATGAAGCAGGCGGGCGGCAGTTTGTCCGGCGGCGAACAGCAGATGCTGGCCATTGCCCGCGGCCTGATGATGGAGCCGAAGCTGCTGATGCTGGATGAGCCGTCGCTGGGGCTGGCGCCGATCATTGTGGAAGAGATATTCGAACTGATCCTGCGCATCCGCGGGAGGGGGACGACGGTGCTGCTGATCGAACAAAACGCGTCGATGGCGCTGTCCATCGCCGACAGGGGGTATGTGCTGGAAACCGGCACGGTGATCCTGTCGGGCACGGGGAGCGAGCTGGCGGGGAACGAGGAGGTCAAAAAGGCGTATTTGGGCGCTTAGCAGGCCAAAGGGGGGAACGGCATGGAGCTTGGGCTGAAGGGCAGGGTGGCGGTGGTGACCGGCGGAAGCCGGGGGATCGGCTTTGCCATCGCCGAAGCCTTTTTGAAAGAAGGCGCTGCGGTGGCCGTCACGGGCCGCGGCGAAGACAAGCTGCGGGAAGCCGCCGCGTCGCTCAGCAAGCTGGGCACGGTGTGGGCCGGGGCGGTGGACGCGGCGGTTGCCCCGGATATGAAAGACTTTGCGGACGAGGTCGTTCGTGAACTGGGCGGCATCGACTGCTGGGTCAATAATGTCGGCGCGGTCGTCCCCCGGGCGGGAGAGCAGTTTTCCACCGGAGAGATCGACCAAACGGCGAGCATCTGCTTCCGCACGGCGGTCATCGGCTGCCAGACGGCCTATCCATACATGAAAAAGCGCGGCGGCGGGGCCATCGTCAACATTTCGTCGCTGGCGGCGCGCTGCGGGACGGCGGGCAGGAGCACCTTGTATGGTCCGCTCAAGGCGGCCGTCCGCGAGCTGTCGGTGATGTTTGCGGCGGAATATGCCGCGGACGGCATACGGGTCAACACGGTGCTGCCGGGCTTTACCCTGACGGAGGCCGTTCGGAAGGGCATTTCAGAGCAGGAGCTTCATGCCAACGCGGAGGCGACGCTGCTGAAAAAGGTCGCGTCGCCGGAAGAAATCGCGTGGCCGGTCGTGTTTCTCTGCTCCCCCAGGGCGTCCTTTATTACCGCGGCATCTCTGGAGGTGTCGGGTGGGCGAGGCGTGGTGCTGAACCCGAATTATTCTTTTGAAAAGAAGGAAAGAGATGCAGAACAATAATCGAGACGTTGTGTACGGCAGCATTCTGCAGGATATTACCGAAGGCCGGATCAGGCCGGGCGATGTATTGAATGAGCGGGCGCTGATGGAGCGCTTTGGCGTTGCCCGTTCGGTGGTGCGGGATGCGCTGGTTGATTTGTGCAATGAAAAGGTGCTCAGAAGCCTGCCGCGCTTTGGCTACGAGCTGGTGGCGCTTACCGAGGGGGAGATACGCAGCGTGATGCAGTACCGCATTTTGCTGGAGCTGGGCAGTCTGCCGCTTGTGGTCAAAAACGCGGGAAGAGAAGACTTGGTGGCGCTCTATGATAAAATGCAGAAGGTGCGCTATGCGAACGCCGAAGACGTATGGAGCGACTGGAAGATCAACACGGATTTTCACTTAAGCCTGCACGCGCTGTGCGGCAATTCCTACTGCTACGACCAGATCAAACGCTGCCTGTCCATACAGAAACGCGTGTTTGCCCAGTATTTCTGGGACAAATGGCAGCGCGTGCGCATCCATTTCAGCAATGAACGGCACCTGATGGTGGTGGAAGCGTTGCTCGATAACGATGTGGCGGCGGCGCAGCGCTGCTTGGAAGAGGACCTGGTGAACTTTGGCGACTGCCTGACGTATACAGGACAATAAAGGAGGGTGCGGGAATGAAAAAGGTACTGAACAGGCCGGAGAACTTTGTGGACGAAATGATGGAGGGCATCGTCGCCGCCTATGGCGACAGGGTAGGGCTGCTGGACGGCGACAAGCGCATCCTTGTATCCAAATACCCCGTCCGCGATAAAAAAGTGGGCATTGTAACGGGCG
>CAZFUT010000034.1:0-25044 GCA_964522425.1 uncultured Oscillospiraceae bacterium | reverse complement strand
CTAAACCAAAATCTCTCTCCGCTTTGGATGCATGAATGATTTTCATTGGTATTAAAGCGGGATATACCCGGCCTGCTGCACGCACTGCTGGCCTTCTTCGCTTGTCAGCCACCGGGCGAACCGCTCGGCTTCGGTGTCGCCCTTCCGATAGACGGCGTAATAATGCACGGTAAAGGGGTAGAGCTTTGCACGCATACTTTCCTGCGAGGGTGCGACGCCGTCTACCTTTAGTACTTTGAGGCCGGTTTGCTTGAAGAGCTGGTTTACGTAGAACAGATACGAATAGCCAAGGGCGTGCCGCCCATTGTCATAGTTGCCCACCTGCTGCACGATATCGGCCATGCCGTCGGAAATGTAGTTTTCCTCTGCCGCCGCAAGGCGCAGCCCCTTCATCACCATGTTTTCCATGGCGGTCTGGCTGCCGCTGTTTGGGGGGCGCTGATAGGCTTCGATGGCGGCGCTTTCCGCGCTGCCTACCTCGTTCCACGCGCGCAGGCGCCCGGTATAGATACCGCGTATCTGGTCGGCGGTCAAACTGGTGACGGGGTTTTCGGCGTTCACCAGAAAGACGAAGGCGTCGTAGCAGAAGGGGACTTTGACCAGCTCCACGCCCGCCTGTTCGGCCATCGCTTCTTCCTCGCGGGAGGGCTCGGTGGCAAGGATCAGGCTGACGGGCCTGTCCTGCTCCATGGCGGCGTTTAAGGACAGGATGGCGCTGTCGGGGTTGGGCTTTTGGAGGATCAGCCGCTCATAGGCGGAGTGGGTGGTGGAGAAAGCGACAAAGCCGTTTAAATCGCTTTCTTCAAGGCCGAGGTGCTGGCGCGCCAGCTCCATGCCAAGGGGCACCGACACGGTGGAGCCGTCCAGCGAAGGGTAGCCGCCAAAGCGCTGCACGAAGATGCCGGGGTACTCTTTGCTTTCTTCCCTGCCGCCCAGGGCAAAATCGGTATGGGTTACGATTTTGCGCCAGCCTTCGGGGCGGGCGATGGTCTGGTTGATCTGCGACCATGAGCCGGTTTCGGCATACAGGGCGGGGCAAAAAAGCAGCAGGGCCAGCGTCAGGGCGATCAGTTTTTTCATCATCGGTCAATCTCCTTTTCCCGTTCAACAAGCATAAAATCGCGGGCGTCCGCATAGCCTTCTACAAAATCGCCGCGCAGTTTGACAAAACCGTCTGTTTCTTCCAGCTTTTCCGCCTGCGTGCCGGGCGCAAGGACGGCAAGCGCGGGGCCGCCCTGACCTGCCGCTTTATACAGCGCCGTTTCCCGCGTGACGAGGCCAAGGGCACGGCTGTCGCCGGTGTATTCGCGCTGTAACACGCAATCGGGCAGGGACGCAAAGCGCTCGCGCCAATCAAAACCATAGAACCCACCCTCTTGATACGACGGCTGCCAGCATGTAAGCAGGACGTAGCCGCCATAGAGCTGGGGAAATCCATAAACGTCCAGAAAATCGCCCGGCCTGTCGGCGGGCGCGCCCGTCATATCGCGGTAAAGTTCCTGATACAGGGGGATATCAGCGCCGCGGGGCTGTGCCGATGTGATGTGAAACAGCGTTTCCATGGATGCGGCGGCAAGGTACTCTGCGCGCAGATATGCTTCTTGTTCCTGTGTGGTGTGGGAATTGAAGTTTTGACGGATGGCCAGCCATTGTTCGTTTTTTCTGCAGCAGACATTCCAGCCGCCTGCTGCAGTGCCCAGTAACGGGCTGTTTTCATCGGGCGCGGTATAGAGGGGGATGGGCGTGTCTGGTTTGTCGGTTAGCAGGTACATTCTTTCCCATACGCTATTCCAAGGATCGCTATTTTCTGCCGACGCCGTTCCTCCGTTGTCGCCCTCAAAGGGAAGGCCCTCATTCAGCGGCGGGCAGTTGTCGAACACCTCCTTGCCAAGGCGCGCATGGGGCGGCAGCGATACGCGGGACAGGCTGACGCAGTTTGCGAAGGCGTAGTTTTCAACGCTTTCCACCGTCAGCGGCACGGAAACGGCGGCCAGCCGCCCGCAGCTGCCAAACGCCCCCTCTCCGATGGTTTTAAGCCCCAGCGGCAGGGAAACGCCGGCAAGAAACGAATTGTCGCTGAACGCGTACGCCTGAATGTGTTCCACGCCCCGGGGCACGGTAAAATGCGCGTCCTTTTTTCTGTTGGGGTACATCAGCAGCGTTTTCATATCCTTCGTGTATAAAACGCCGTCCACCGTTTTCAGCCTTGGATGGTCGGGGCTTATGTCAAACGCGCCGATGCCGCACAGCTCAAAATGGTTGAAGGAAAGGCCAAGGAGCGTGGAGGGCAGCGCCAGTCTGTCGATATCACAGTAGATAAAGGCGTAATCGCCAAAGAACTGAAAGCCTTCGGGGAAAACAAGCGTACCAAAGGCGCAGGAAGTAAAGGACTGTCCGCCCGCGCTTTGCAGGGCGGCGGGCAAGTGAACGTGGGACAGCTTAAACGGGATGCCTTCGAGGCCGTAAAAGCGCGCATCGTTCCCCTCATCCTCGGAAAAACCAAGGTGCGTGATATCGTCCCGAAAGGTGAGCGTGCGCCCTTCCAGCGTGAAATCTTCCGTTTGCAGGGCGTGGGCCCCCAAAACGGGCAAAAGGCAGAGCAAAAGCCAAACGAGGATAGAAAATCTTTTCATGGCCCTCCTTCTGCGCCTTAAAGCGCGCAAGCGGCTTTGATGCCGGTAAGGCCATTATAGCCAATTGACTTTCGTACATTCAAGGTGATTTTGTAACAAATCCATGGTATAATCAACAGATTAAAACGATGCGGAGCGTGACGTGGCATGAAGCGGCTGATCCAATGGCTGCTCAAGGGCAAGGAGGAACAAAAGAGCCGCACGCGGGCGGGCAATCTGGCCAGCCTGACGGGCCTGATCGCCAACCTTTCCCTGACGGCGACGAAGCTGGCGGCCGGTTCCCTGTCCGGGTCGCTGGCCGTGACGGCGGACGGCGTGAACAACCTGTCCGATTCGGTGTCCTCCCTGCTGGCGATGGCGGGCTTTTATCTGTCCGCCCGCCCGGCGGACGGCGAGCATCCCTACGGGCATTTGCGGGCCGAGCTGCTGCTGAGCCTGGCGGTGGGCTTTTCCATCCTGCTGGTGGGCGGCAAGCTTCTGTACGAGTCGGTGCTGAAGATCGTCGCCCCGGAAGCGGTCACGCTGAGCGCGCTGACAGCCATCATCCTTGCCGTGGGCCTGCTGGTCAAGGGCTGGATGTTTTTCTTTTACCGCGGCGTCGCCCGCGAGATCGACAGCGCCATGCTGAAGGCGGCTGCTTACGACAGCCTGTCCGATGTGATGTCCGGCTCGGCAGTGCTTTTGTCGCTGGCGCTGGGCGGGCTTTTGCATGTGCCGCTGGACGGCTGGATGGGCGCGGCGGTGTCGCTGATGATACTGAAAAGCGGCGCCGGCATCATCCGCGAAAATGTGTCGAAGCTGCTGGGCCGCGGCGCAACGGTCGAAGAGGGCGAAAAGCTGCTGGCCTTTATCCTGCGGCAGCCCGGCATCCTCGGCGCGCACGATCTGATGCTGCACGACTACGGCCCCGGCAGCCGCTATGCCGCGGTGGACTGCGGCGTGGACGGCAGCCTTTCGGTGGAGGAGGCCCACCGGCTGGTGGACGCGGCGGAGCGCGCGGCGTCGGACGCTTTTCACCTGCGCCTTGTGATCCACATGGATCCGGTGCTGAAAAACGACAGCCTGCAGCGGGAAGCCAAGAAGTCGGTGGAAAAGGCGCTGAAAACGATCCATGGCGATTTAACCTACCACGACCTGCGCGCCGAGCGGGAGGAGGACGGCATCGCCCTGTACTTTGACCTGCTGGTGCCGCGCGCCGTCAAGGACGACGAGGAGACCATCAAAAAAAGGACGAAACAGGCGCTGAAGGATATCAGCGCGCTGTACCGTCCCGTGGTGCGGGTGGAAAGGATGTTTGAATAGCGCTACGGCCTCAGCGTCGCATCGACGGCGCTGATGAGGCTGTGGCGGAAGCCGTTTTCTTCCAGCGCGGCGATGCCGCGGATGGTGGTGCCGCCGGGGGAGCATACCTCGTCCTTCATTTGGGCGGGGTGCTTTTGCGCGTTCAGGCAGAGGGCGGCGGCGCCTTCCAGCATCTGCGCCGCGATGCGGTAGGCGCTTTGGCGCTGCACGCCGTTTTTGACGGCGGCGTCGCCCAGCGCCTCGATGAACAGCGCCGCGAAGGCGGGCCCGCAGCCCGCGACGGCAGACGCGGCGGGCAGCTGTTTTGGGTCGAGGTACATGATAAGGCCGACGGAGGAAAACACGCTTTCAAAGGCGCGGAGTTCGTTTTCGCTAAAGGAATGCTCCTGTTCGCAGCAGAAGATGCCCCGGCAGACGGCGACGGGCGTATTGGGGATGGCGCAGAGCGCGTGGGCGTCGGCAGGCAAAAGGGCCTTGAGCGCGTCAAACGAAATGCCCGACGCGACGGAAACCACCATTTTGCCGTGCAGGGCGTCAAAAATTTCCCCGACCACCTTTTCTACCTGGTAGGGCTTGACGGCAAGGATGACAAGATCGCTCTTTTCCGCCGCTTCCCGGTTGGCGCAGGGGAGGATGTGAAGGGCCTCGCAGCGCTTTGTTAATCTTTCCCGATCCCGCGCCGAGGCGCGCAGCGTGCCCAACGAAGCGGGGCGGGCGCTTTGCAGCCCTTCCGCGATGGCGCCGCCCATGTTGCCAAAGCCGATGATGCCGATATCCATACGATGCTCCTTTTCAGATGAACAGATGTTTTTTGATGCTGTCCTTGAGCCCTTTTTTCTTTTCCAGCACATAGAAGATGCCGCCCAGCACCAAAAGGGGCAGCCCCGCGTAGACGGACCAGTTGAGGAAGATGTGCCCCATGTAGCGGTCGGCCAGAAAATCCAGCGACACCAGAAACACGGCCAGCAGCAGGCAGGTCATGGCGGCGCGCACCAGCGGCTGCCACTCGAGCCTGCGCACGGTGAACGATATCAATTGGCACACAGCGCCCACCGAAAGCAGCACCGGTAGCGCCAGCATCCAGTACCAGCGCATGCCGTCGGCCATCAGCGCGATCAAAAGCAGATAGAGCGCCAGCATGATGAAGTCCAGCGAAATGTAGGCATAGGGGCGTTTGAAACGATAGAAGAAGGGCACCATCACCCAGGTGTAAAAGCAGGCCAGCGCGCCGATCACATACAAGGACCAGCTGACGGCGGCGGAGGACAGCAGGTTGACGGCCAGCGCCACCAGCGACGGGATCAGCAGCACCAGCAGCGCAAGGCGGCGGCCGTAGGTTAAGTCGATATGCCGCATGATATCCTCCACCCGGTCGGGGTAGGGCGTTTTTTCGGGCTTTTCCCATGGGCAGACGGGGTCGCAGACCGGCGTCCGGCAGAGGGGGCAGGCGCTTTCGCTGGGGGCCAGTTCCACCCCGCAGTGGACACAGTAGGACATATGTTACCTCCCGTTGCTTTCCACCGTAACGTGCAGGCCCATTTTGACCAGCGCCGAAAAGAAAAGGCGCTCGGTATCGCTCTCCTGCATGGTACGGGAAAAGCTGATGCTTGTTTTGCCGTTTACGCTGATGACGCCGCAGGCCGTTTTGTTCTGCTTGGAGGGGCCCAGAATAAAGTCGGCCCGCCGGATATGGCGCAGCATTTCTCCGGGCAAGAGAAGGTCGCCCAAGTTCGACAGGGTGGTGGTGAAAAAGCATTCCCCCGTCAGCGCGTACATCATTTTGAGCACCGGCGTTTTGATGAACAGCGGCACGGCGCGCAGCAGCGCGTTCTTTTCCGCCGCCACGTTGGTGGACATGCGCGCGTTGATCATCTGCTCCGCCCCTTCCAGCGCGGCAAAGTGACGCACCTGCTCAATGATGTCTTCCAGCGTGTAGCGCCCGTAGGTGGGGTTGATGGAAACGTTGAAATACGAAGAAAAATTGCGCAGCGTGCCGCTTTGGTAATAGCGGCGCAGGTTGACGGGCAGGGAAAGCTTTACCGGCTTTTTTTTCTGCCTGAGCCTGTGGTCGCTTTCCTGCACGGTGAGGAGGGCTTTGAGCAGCACGGCGGCCAGAAACACGTTGACGGTGGCATGGTGGCGGTGGGCCAGGGCCTTTAGCTGGGCGGTATCGAGGATGCCCGTCACCAGATTCAGTTTGCCGGCGTCCAAAGGATGGCCCGTCAAATGGTAGGCCTTTTCTTCGCTGCGGCTGCGCACGCCCTCGCGCGCGTGGGCAAGAAAGCTGTCCTCCCACTCTTCGGGCTGGGGGGGCTTGCGCATATCCAGCACATAGCGCGCTTCGGGGATGCGCTTGCCGTACTTTAAGCGCAGGTATTCGCTTGTCAGCGTCAAAAGAAAGGTGAGGCCGCCCGTTCCGTCGGCAAGGGAGTGGAAAATTTCCACCGCGATGCGGCGGTCGTGATAGCGCAGGCGGAAAAGGAAGCCCCCTTCGCGGTTGAGCAGCATCCGCGCGCAGGGGTTCCGCACGTCCTGCTCGATTTCCGGCTCGCGCTGCTGGCTGTCCAGAAAAAACCAGAAAAAGCCCCGCCGCAGCCGGTAGGCAAACAGGGGGATGCGCCGGATGGCCGCAAGCAGCGCCTGCTGCAGAAGCCGCGGGTCGATCTCTTCATCCAGCGTCACCGACAGGCGGAACACCGCCGTCCACAGCCGTGTGCGCGCGGCGGGGTAGATTTTGGCCGCGTTGTCCAAACGCACCCATTCGGGCACGGGGATCAGCCGTTTTGCGCCCATCCCGCCGCCTCCCTTCCGCCGTTTTCAGATACCTTATTCTATCATGGGGCAGGGGAGAACGCAACGAAGCGCAGGCCCCGATTGTTTTTATGGGGCGGTATGCGGTATAATCATATCACTTGGAAGGGAGGACAGCGCCATGGAAGAAAACAACAGAACGCCCGAGGAACAGGGGTTGGAGCAGAAGATCAAAAAGGCCATGATGGCAACGCTGGGCACAGTCGCCGGCGCGGTGGAAAAGGCCGCCGATATGGTATCCTCTGCCGTGACGAAGGAAAACATCGATAAGATGGCCGAAAAGGGCGAGCAGGCCTTGCAGCAGGCAAAGGCCCTGGGCGCCAGCGCTTTCCGGCAGGTGAAGGAAATGGGGCAGGACGCCTATGACAAGGTGAAGGAGACCCTGTCGGGCGAAGAGGAAGACGATATCCGCTTTTCCCTCAACCGGGCCGCCGACAGCCTGACCGAGGCCATGGACAGGGCGCGCGACGCCGTGACCCGCGCCGCCTCCCGCGAAAGCATGGAGGAAATGGGCAACAGCCTTTTGAAAGAGATTGGCGAACAGAAGGAAAAGATCGCGTCCCTTGTGCGGCAATTAAAGGACGTGGCCCGCGAGGAAGCCGAAATGGCCGAGGAAGAACTGCGGGAGATACTGGCGGACGAACCGGAAGAAGACAAGCCCCAGGAAGCGGAACGGGCGGAAGGCGCAGCAGAGAACGAGCAGTGATGCGCCGCCGCGGGGCAAACGCGCGCAAAATCAGAGGAAACCATAAAAGCATATCGAATATCACGGGCACAGCGCAAGCCCTTGGCGTGCAGGGGCGCCCTGGTGGGCGTTTCCTGTTTTGCCGGGCGGAGGCAAAGCTTTCTTGGGACGTTCAGCGCCTCCGCGGCTCCCTGTGCGCCTCGACAAGTCCTTCCGCGTCCATAGGCGTGCGCCCATGACAGGGGATGCGCAGCGGACCGACCATATCGCCCGGAGGATGCCCGTCCGCTTTTTTTCGGGCAGTTCGCGTGCAGGGTGAAGCAAACGTGAGGAGGTGCCGGCAATGAGTTCCGCGAGAGAAGAATTTCTTGAGGAACTGTTTGCGCTTCACTTTAAAGCGCTGCTGCGGTACGGGTCTTCCCTTACGGGATATGACAGCCGGTTTTATCCCTGTGTTGAGGAATGCGTTCAGGAGGTCTTCGTCGCCGCCTTTCAGGATTACGAGCGCTTAAAAAAGCATCCAAATGCGGCTGGCTGGCTGCGCGTCACACTGGAACACCGCATCAGGCACCGCATGAGAAAAGAACGCTTCGAAATGAATCGGGTTTTATCCTGGGACGCCGTTGCCCATCAAGCCGATGTGTCCGATGAAGAGGATGGAATCGAAACATTTCTTCATAACGAAGAAAACCAGCAAAAGGTGAAATATGCCCTGTCAAAATTAACCGCCAAAGAACAAAACATCATGGTGGAATATTATCTCGAGGGCAAAAGCGTGAACGAAATGGCCCACATCCATCACACATCGCAAGGCGTGATCAGGGTCCAGCTTCATCGGATTCGACAGAGAATAAAAAATATTTTGGAAAACGCCGCTTTCTTGTTAACCTTGCTGTTCTGATGGTCACTATAGTTAGTGAAAGGAGGAAATCCTGTGCTGCCAGATAACGAGCCGGAACATGGGGCTTTCAGGGAAACAATCCTGAAGGCATTGAACGACGAACGCATGGCTGCTTCGATTCATGACGAAGCATTGTACTCGACCATCGGAAAGGAAATGGAGCGGGGCGAGTACGATATGGATACCGAACTGATAGATGCCTGCACACAATTGCTGTGGAACAGACACTCCGCCATGACCCCGGGACAGCTTGAAAAAAAGGAGCGGCGTTCTTTCAAACGGTTTCGGCGATACATGAAGCGCAGCGCGGCACCGCCTCGGCCCAAACGCTTCCCGTTACGGCCGGTCGCAGTAGCCGCAATGGTTCTTTTCCTTGTTGTGTCCCCCATGCTTTTTGAAAACCAACCATTTCGAATTGTGATGCCGGATCATGAAGAACAATACATCGTTGCCGGCATCCCCAAAAATGACGCCGGGATCGCAAGGGCCGGCATGAGCAGAGACGCCGCCGGCATGATGGTGGAGCTGGACAGCCTTGAAGAGGTCGCTCCTCACCTGGGTTATGCGATAGAGCTTCCCACCTGGCTTCCCGAGGGGTGCTCGTTGCAGAAGATCATTCTTGACAGGGATGTAGCATACGATGCGTTGTTCGTGAAATATGTGGGCAATGAAAACGAGAGCATCACAATCGAGATAACCAACTACGATAATCGGGAAGGCCATAGCACCAGCTATGAACAGGAAAAGAAGGGCCGTCAGCTTTCCTTACAAAACGGAGCATCTGTTTATGTGGCCAACAATACTGATTCAGTTTGGGGGCTTTATCAATCGTCAAATATGGATTATTGGATAGATGCGTACGGATTTGATGAGGCGACCTTGATGCGGGTTTTTAACTCGATTAGGAGGTAGAATTGTTCAACAACAGACGGAAAGTATTTGCTGTGGGCGTTGTGCTTCTGCTTGTTTTTACAGCTGGCATGGCCAATGCGGAGCCACGGTCGAGCGCTATCATTTCCTGGGTATCCGCAGGGTTGAATTTGAATGAATCAGCCACCTTCACAATTGTAGCCAGGGCTTCCTGTGAGGAGTTGGGAACGGTAAGTTACTCGCTCTACAAAAGCAACGGTACGCTTGTGCGGTCGCAGACCATCAACGATTTTGGCAGTGGAATGAAACACAAAACATCGGTCAATCTGGCAAACTACATTCAAAGCGGAAATGCCTATTATGTAACAGCCAATTTCATTGCGGATGGAGAAACAAGAAGCATAACATCGGAGATAAGAAGCTATTAAACCACCTTTCCTGCCGATAATCATTGTGAAAGCTGATTTTCTTGTTGATATAAAAATGCCTTCATGCATTCAATGCGCGCGAATTGCATAAAGAATAAACAAAACATGGAGGTAAGTACATGAATAAACGTTTCAGAATCACAGGCATTGCTGCAATTGCATTGGTAATGAGCCTTCTGATTACCAGCGTTTTTGCGGCTACCGCATCGGTTTCGATCTCCGCTTCGCAGATAGGCACAGTAAGTTCTTCAAAACGCCCTTTGAATTCCCAGTCGATTACCGGGCGGGTGAAGAGTGATGACACCTCGACTTCAACCAGCACTATGACCGGAGAATTGTGGACTCATGGTTCGGTTTTTGCTTATAAGCGGGACTCGGCCGCTGTATCGGCGGGCAGCAGCAAACCATTAAGCTGGGGAAATCCTAATGGCCATACCGGACAGTTTAATACGAAGATCATTTCCAATGGTGGGCATGATGGGCGGTGCTGGGCTTCACAACCCTAAGCGGCAAAAGTGAACCGTTGAGCGATCATCCGAACGGGATAGGCGTCAGCTTATTCCGTTCGGATATATAAAGAGGTTCTTAGAAATGAGAAGAACGCGGCTTATTTGTATCGGGCTATTGAAGTCAGTTTATGGAAAGCCGGTATGGGCTATTCTCCAACTCGCGGCTGCTCTGACGGCAATCACCTTGTATGGAATCGTGTACAAAACCGAACCGGCTCTTGCATTGCACATGACAGCATATGCCCAGATGCTATCAACTTTGCTCATCATGATGATAGGCATTCAATTAAAAAACGAAACCAGAAGGCTGCCCCTTGAGGAAGTCGTTTTATCATACAGCCCGAATACTGTTTTTTTTCTTTGCTGTCAGGTTATCGTGATTGCATCGATCAGCCTTATTGGCAGCTTATTGGTGTTTGTGGGAATAACCATGACATCCCTTTGGGGTTCGCCTCCGCTTTGGATTTGGCAGAACTTTGCTTACATCACGCTCTTATATGGCATGCCTTCGCTTATTATGGGGGTTTGGGGACTGCTCATTGCGCAATGGAACCGGGGGCGAAGCGTTTATCTGCCCGCTACGATCGTCTGGCTTTTCACATCATCTCTGGCGGCGGATTACAGCGCCGTTTTTCATATACTTGGTTTCGACCTGGGCAGAACATTACAGAACGCTTTTTCCATGGGCATAGCGGGCTTTCGAGATATTCAAGGTTTGGTTATGACTCCCCCGATTGAGCTTCCTCGATGGATCATGCGTTCAGTCATCGCCGTTTTCCTGATTGCTTTGCTGCTAATCGACCAATCACGGAAAACTGCAGTCCGAAAACCCGATAAAAGGAGAAAGGCCATTGCCGAAACCCTTGCCGTCTTGACGGGTATAGGTTTACTGTTCTCTCTGGGCGCCCGGTATCAGGTGTTTTTTTCACGCTTTGCAGATCCGGGGCTCCGTGTTCAATATACATGGAACAAAGCGGAACAGTATAAGCCATGCGAGCCTGTCAGCTTGAAGACGTGGCCTAATGAAAAGAAAATGACCATAAGCGATATGGATATTGCTCTTCATTGTACGGCGCAGGGAATCAATGCCAGGGTCGCCATGAAAGCCCGAATGGATGCAAATATATCTATCCATGCTTTTACTCTGTACTCGGATTTTCAAGTGGATTCCGTACTGCTTGATGGCACGCCCTGCAATTATGAACAATCTCACGATGGTTTACTGGTCACCTTTCCAGAAGAAAAAGCACTGGGGGACGTTGCGGTTCTGGAATTCAAATATCATGGCTTTAGTCTGCCGCTTTTCCCCGCCAACGAAAGCACGGTTCAGTTGAATCAACGGTTCGCATGGATGCCTTGGCCGGGCGTTCGAATCGCTCTCAAATATGGCAATTTTTATGACTTTATGGAGAGCGAGGATTTCTTCATCGCGGACTGGCAGATGGGGGATCGGGTAAACTATCGCTTGTATTATGACGGGCCAGGCAATCTATATACAAATCTGACGCATGAGGGCGGCAATCGCTATTCCGGATTCTCGGACAAAGGCGTTTCCCTGTATTCCGGCATGATTTGCATACAGCACCGGGGCGTAAACGCATATGTGCCGGGAAGCAATCATCGTCAAGCTTCCCTTCTGGTGAATGCGGTACTGGATGCTTATCCGGTGTTATCCGATTTGTGCGAACGCATGAATGCGCCTCGCAGACCAGCCGTTCCAAAATCCATCCGCCTCATAGAGATGAAACCGCATTCTGTCATTCCATACCCTTTTCCGGCTTTCCCGTGCGAACTCATTTCAGATGAGGACTTCTGGGAAATCCGACAGACCAGCACTTCATTTGCGCTAATTGAGAGAAACCGCTACAAAAACGATCCGCAGGCTTATCAGGCTTCACGGGGCGTTAAATCGGGCATGGCTGTTTCTTACCTCTTAAGCCCCTCTGCGGGGCTTCCTTTGGATGCTCCTCACAGTTCGGTCCGAAATTTTGCGGCATGGTTATGCTACTATATTGAAGCGCAAAATATGGATGAACCGCTAAGGGCGCAGTATAAAACTGGAATAATGGAAACATGTATCGGAACGGAGAGAGATTATATCTGTGGAAAAGCAGTTCCGGAAGTTCCTTTATCTGCCGAAGAGCTGGCGGAGATAGAGCCCATTTTAAGGCGTATGGATGCGGGTGATGATTTTGATGGAGCCTTTCGTGCTTTGTATCATCGTTTAATTCAAGGCGAACTTATTATACCCGCCGATTTTATTAGAGCTTTTGCTCAATAACAGGAGAGATAATATGGACATTCTTATCGATCATCTTCACAAACACTATGGCAAAACAATAGCGTTAAATGATGTCAATGTTGCGGTCGCTCCCGGAATTCACGGCTTGCTGGGGCCAAACGGTGCGGGAAAAACAACGCTCTTACGGATTCTTACATGCATCTTAGACTATGACAGCGGTGAAATCACCTGGGGAAAGGATTATCATTGGAAACGGCCGAAGAATATCAAACGCCGGCTGGGATATCTTCCTCAGCACTTTGGCATGTACAAATCCCTTCGAGTTGAAGAGGCATTGCGTGGAGTTGCTTTGCTGAAGGACATTCCAAGGCAGCGTGAAAAAGAACAGATTGATTTGGCGCTTGAACGGGCCAATCTGAGCGCCTTTCGACGACAAAAGGTAGGGAAATTATCTGGCGGTATGCTCCGCCGTCTGGGCATAGCACAGGCTTTTCTTGGAGAGCCTGATTTGCTCATTATGGATGAGCCTACGGTTGGCCTGGATCCAGAAGAACGCATATATTTTCGTAAGATTCTTCGCGAGTATGCCACGGGTGAACGTATTGTCCTCCTCTCCAGCCATATTGTAGCCGATATTGAAAGCTTATGCGATGATGTGACCATTCTGTACAGAGGGCGGGTTCTGGCGAATGGGCCGACCATACAGGTGCAGTCCCTTGCGGAAGGGAAGGTGGGGGAACGAATTGTCTGCGAGGAGGAGATGCGCCGCATAGAAAAAGAGCATAGCATCATACATTTTTCCAGAAGATCCGAGGGGCTCCGTGTGCGATATCTGTCGGAGGATTTCACGCCTGCGCAGGCAGTCACGCCCTCCTTAGAAGACAGTTATACCTATATCGTGAAAGGCGGCAAATCAAATGAAGAAGCTGTTTCGGGAGCTGATGTATGACCTTAAGGAGCCGGGTTTTCACCTTTGGATGATTCCGCCTATGGCTATTGTGTTCCTGATGCTCGCTTGCCTGATCCAACAAGCGTTGGATGTCCGTGGGCAAATGAATATCCTGACTTTGGCTTTGCTGGAAGCTTTCATTCCCAGCCTTGGTGGCTATGGAGCGATTATGCTCATGCAAGGTCTGCTGGATACAGAAGGCGGCGAAATCTGCTTCACCTATAATCGATCTCTTCTGTATTGGGGCTTAGTCCGTCAAATGCGTTTTTTTGTACTGTATGCTCTGCTTGTTGCCGTTGTCTGCGCGGGCGTTTCTGTCATCATGCATATTGGTTTTCTTCCGGTATATTTGTTAACATTATCGCAAAGCTTTGCGGTAATGGGCATTGCGTTTTTAGGCATGACCCTGAGCCGGAAAGCGGAAGTCGGCCTTGTTTTGTTATTTGCTTTTGTATCCATTCAGCTGACGCTGGGAAGGGAATACCCCCTCCTAAACCAAATTTATGCTTTAGAAGGCATTGTTCCAAGCGCAGAGCAAATCAGCTTTACGATTTATAAGTGCTTGTTCATTGGGCTATTTGGTTGGGGCATCGGTCAGCTTTGGCTTCGCCCATAATCATAGAGTCTATTGACACTATTGCGAACATAAAACGGATGTGGTAAATTATCGGCATGAAATAGACAGCATCGCAATTTGAGAAGACTGCCCCATACTTACCTAAACAGCGTGGAAATGTCAGCATGAGCAATCACCGGCTTCATATGGTCACCGCATCCGACCGTTCGGCTGCAGGGCTCAGGCTGCAATATTCGTTCAAGGGGGATTTTCGGGGGGAACTATGAAGTTACTCATCATCATGCGCGATAACATCGCCCGGGCCATTCAGAAAGAATGGAAGTCCATCGCCCTCATTCTGTTCAGCTTGTTCTGCATCTACCTTGCTCTTTTGGCATATCTGGGCATTTTCAACCAAATGGCTGAGCAGAGACAACTGAGCAGTTCCTTTACGAGCGTTTGCATCACCCCGTCCGACGCGAGCGCATTTGATATAGAGGGCGCGAAAGAATTTTTTCAGAATAGCCCTTTGGGCGAAATGAGAAACGCGTTTATGGTTGATCTGGATGTGACGCCGGCAGGGCCCAACGTCGTCGGATGGAAGGGCACCGATTTTACGCGCTGGGAGGCGCTCGAAGCCGGCATGAGGTTCTTTACGCAAGAGGAGGTGGAGAGCGCCGACAGAATCGCCATCATGAATGTAAGATCCATGGACGATCGGCCATACGAAACGGCCGTCCGGGGCCATACCTACGATATTATTGAACACGGCAGCTTGAGTACAGGAGTTCTTTTGCGCAAATTTCCGCAAAGGTTCGTATTCCATCGGGATGAGTATGGAATCAGCGACCAGATCATCATTCCCTATCGGACGTTTTTTGCGGATGCCTACATACCCGACGCCATTGTGCTGGATTTCAAAAACGCGTTCACGGGAAGCGAAGAGGAAGCAATCGGGCAATTGCAACAGTATTTTCCCAAGTGCGAAATGTTTTTCGTCGGCAGCGGCACACAAACAAAAGCAAGGGAAGCAAAGTTTACGCAGATGCTGCTCGTGTTTGCCGGCATGTGTATACTTTCCGGCACAAACATTTTTGCTTTTTTTAACGGATGGATTCATAAAAACGCAAGGCGGTATCGCATCTATATGCTCAACGGCGCAAGCAAACGCCATATTTACATGATGGTACTGATGGAATGGAGTTTAATAACCACATCGGCCGTTGTATTGGCATGGATGACCGTTCATGCGATCGCTCCTTTGATCAGCCGATGGGGCCTGACGCCGCTGCCTGAACCGATTCATTATCCGGTTATCGGCTGTGCCGGCATCGCGATATCGTTTCTCACCTCGTTTCGAACGCTTTTTACCGTTACCAGTCAATACATGTGGAAGGCAGAATAAAAAATGAAGCGCTTGTACCTATTGATGAAGCAGTACAGCAGGTTTTATTTCAGGGAAATCGTTTTGCTTGCACAGCTGATCTTGCTGGTCATCCTTTTTTCGCCAATCATAGCAAGCATGGTGCGCCTGACGGCGTTTCAGCAGCTTGCCGATAAACTGGAATCTCCTGCCGTGTTTTTCCAAGTGGATGATTACTTTATGATGCCTGAATTCATCGATCCCAAATTGCTTGAGGATCATTTTCAGGAAATATCAAAATGCCCGGGGGTGATGGGCGTGGGACAAACCGCGCTCGCCGTGTGCAACATACGGGAAACGGACGTCCATGTCTTTTTCTATAATGATGCCCTGGTGCGGAATATGCGGCCAATGTTTGAGCGCTGGCCGGAAAAAAGCGATCTGATCCCTGTGGTGATCGATCATGCGCTGGGCAGGAGGTATAAAGTCGGCGATATAATCAATTCGGAAACCCCTTTGTTTTTTCCTGTGTCGGCAAAGAAAATGGATGCGAAGTTTATTGTCATTGGCGTTTTGGATAAGGCATCAAATTATTATTATTCGTTTGTGGGAGGCGCGTCCGAACCGTTGCTCGAGAGTATCGGAACAGCCCACAATGAGCCCGCCATGATCGCGGTGGGATCGTTTGAAGCGGTCCCGGCGCAGGATGTATCTCCGTCATGCTTGCTGTTTGTACAGAAAGCTGATGCGGATACGATCGAAAATATCAACGCAAATCTCGGCCGCCATGGACATGCAGAGCGTATTGATGAAATGCGAAACAATACCATGCATCATGTGCTGCTGCAAAACCCACTGCCCTTTGTAACGGCCCTTTTAATGCTTCTGCTGTCTTTGTCCACAGTGTTTTCCTACACCTACATCAATGGGGTTCAATTCAGGAAAAAGCTGTTCATATATTACCTTCATGGAGCCGGCATAAAACGGCTGATCAGGATCGCCATTTTTGCGCTGGTTCAATTATTCGTGATCTGCTCGGCTGTCTCTTATTTGGCCGCCTGTTTTTTCCTGCAGGATACGGACATGATTGGCGTTTTTTATACGCTGCTCATCGTTCTGATCATCTTCGCAGCTTCAATACTGATGATGCTTTTTCAATACAAAAGAATCAACCCGACAGATTGGCTGAGAACGATCGACTAAGGAGGTTTCATCTTATGCTCGAGCTGCTTAACGTCAGCATGCGTTACAATGACGGCAAAGAAAACGAGGTGCATGCGCTGAACAATGTGTCGATGCAGGTTCATCAAGGCGAAATGATAGCCTTGGTTGGCGAATCGGGATCCGGCAAAACGACGTTACTGAGGGTGATGGGGGGAATATTAAAGCCGACCGAAGGCCGGTACACATTGAATGGAACGCAGATGTATACACTGGGCGACGCTGCTTTGGCGAAGATGAGAAATCAAAACATTGCCTATATCCTGCAGGATTTTGGCCTTTTGAGGGATCGGAATGTGCTGGAGAACGTATGCTTGCCCATGATGTTTTCAAGAATGAAGTGGAAAGATATTATACCTCGCGCAAAAGAAGTCATACATCAGTTGGGCATTGATGATTTATTGACCCGGCAAGTTCACCAGCTTTCCGGCGGTCAGAGCCAATTAGTTGCGATTGCCCGCGCATTAACGATGAAAACGCCGTTGATCCTGGCAGATGAGCCTACCGGGTCTTTGGACAGCGAAACCGCGGACCGCGTGATGGACATTCTGATCAAACTGAACCAAGATGGCAAAACCATTGTGCTCGTCACACACAGCTTAAGGATCAGCAAGATGTGTAAACGCATCATGCGAATTCACGATGGTATATTGCAATAAGAAAAACGACATGCGCAGGGCGGCGGCATAGCGCTGTCGCCCTGCGCGGCGCCGCGCGGTTGACAAACCGGGCGGCTTTCCCGTATAATGCCCGTGAAAAGAAAGGAGGGATCACCTTGTTCCGTATGGCGATGCGAATGTTCATGCGCGAAAACGATCTCTCGCGTTCTTTGTGTTGCGCCTGAATGAACGAGTTTCCGGCCGCTTCGCAACGCGCGAAGCGGCTGTTTTTATGCAAACACGATGTGGAAAGGACAAACCATGGAACAGATTCCCCTGATTGCGCTCACCAAGGTGTGCAAAACCTTTGACGAGGGCGGCAAAAAGAGCGTCCGCGCGGTCAAGGACGCCACGCTGACCATCAACAAGGGCGATATATTCGGCATCATCGGTTTCTCGGGCGCGGGCAAATCGACGCTGGTACGCCTGATTAACCTCTTGGAAAGGCCCACGTCGGGGCAGGTGGTGGTCAACGGCCGCGATCTGACCACCTTGCCGGAAAAAGAGCTGCTCAAGGAGCGCCGCAGGATCGGCATGATCTTCCAGCACTTTAACCTGATGGCGTCGCGCACCGTGGCCGACAATGTGGCCTTCCCGCTGTTGGGAAGCGGCCTCAGCCGCAGGAAGCAGCAGGAAAAGGCCGAAAAGCTGCTGGCGCTGGTGGGGCTTTCCGATAAAAAGAACGCCTATCCCTCCCAGCTCTCCGGCGGGCAGAAGCAGCGCGTGGCCATCGCGCGGGCGCTGGCCAATGATCCGAGCGTCCTTCTGTGCGACGAAGCGACGAGCGCGCTTGATCCCCAGACCACCGGCGACATCCTGCGCCTTTTGCGCAAGCTCAACAGCGACATGGGCATCACCATCGTGCTCATCACCCATGAAATGGCCGTGGTCAAGGAGGTCTGCCACCGCGTGGCGGTGATGGACGATGGGCGCGTGGTGGAAGAGGGCAAGCTGTACGATATCTTTTCCGCGCCCAAAATGGAAATCACCCGCCGCTTCATCGACACCGCCAGCAACATCCGCAAGACCGAGGACATTCTGGACACCGACCCCGCGCTGCTGGGCGTCGAAAAAAACAATGTGGTGGCGCGGCTGGACTTTAAGGAGGACAGCACGCGCGAAGCCATCGTGTCCCGCGTGTCCAAGGAGTTTGAGCTGGATATCAGCATCATTTTCGGCAATGTGGAGATGGTGGGCGGCCTGCCCCTTGGCACGCTGGTGGTTTCCTTCAGCGGCGACAGGGACAGGGTGGACGCGGCCATCCGGTACCTTTCCGACAAGGGCGTGCGCACGGAGGTAATCAGGCATGAGTGAGTTTTTATCGACCTATCTGCCCAACGTGGTGCGCTACGCCGCCGACCTGCAAAAAAGCGTCGGCCAGACGCTGGAAATGGTGCTGTGGTCGGCGGGGCTGAGCAGCCTGTTCGGCGTCCTCTTCGGCGTGCTGCTCACCATTTCGGGGCCGGACGGCATACGCCCGCGCCGCACGCTGTTCCAGGTGCTGGACAAAGCCATCAACATGTTCAGGGCCATCCCCTTTGTGATCCTGATTTCCCTCCTGCTGCCGCTGACGCGCCTGTTCGCGGGCAGCGCCTACGGCACCAGGGGCGCGATTTTCCCGCTGGTCATCGGCACCATCCCCTTCTTCTCACGGCAGATACACGCCGCGCTGGCGGAGGTGGATGAGGGCATGGTGGAGGCCGCGCAGGCCATGGGCCTGAATACGGTGGAGATCATTTTCAGGGTATACTTAAAAGAGGGCCTTGCCGGGATGATTCGGGGCGCCACCATCACCGTGGTCAACCTGGTCAGCCTTACCGCCATGGCCGGTGTGGTCGGCGGCGGGGGCCTGGGCGACTACGCCAAACGGTACGGCTTTGACCGCTCCATGCACGATGTCACCATCGTAACCGTATTGATCCTTCTGCTGCTGGTGACGGCGATCCAGTCCCTGGGCAATACCCTCACCCGCAGCCTGAAGCATTGATAATTCGACAATCGAAGGAGGAAGAAACAATGAAAAAACTGCTGTCTCTGGTGCTGGTGCTCACCCTCTTGCTGACCGCTGCCGCCACCGCCGCCGCCGAAAAAATCAAGGTGGGCGTCGTGGGCGAAAACAACGAACAGTGGGAACAGCTCTTGATCCCCGAACTTGCCAAGGAGGGCATCGAAATCGAGCTGGTCAAGTTTTCCGATTATGTGATGCCCAACCGCGCCTTGCAGGATGGCGAGGTCGATCTCAACGCTTTCCAGCACCATAATTTCCTGAACAACTGGAACAAGGAAAACGGCGGCTCGCTGGTGGCCATCGCCGATACGCTGGTGGCCCCTTTGTGCGTGTATTCCAAGAAGATCAAATCGATGGAGGAACTTAAGGAAGGCGATTCCATCGCCATCATGAACGACGTGGTCAACGAAGCGCGCGCCCTGCGCATGCTGGAAGCGGCGGGCTTTATCAAGCTGCGCGGGGACACCACCGAGCTGGCCACCGCCGCCGACATCGTTGAAAACAGGCTGAACCTGAACCTCATCGAAATGGAAGCGGCGCTCACCGCCAGCGCCCTCAACGACCCCGCCGTTGCCTGCGCGTTTTTAAACGGCACCCACGCCAAAGATGCGGGGTATACCAACGACCAGGCCATCTTGATGGAGCAGTACGACCCCGACAACAAGGATATGGCCGGCATCGTCAACGTGATCGCCGCGCGCGAAAACAACAAGGATAACCCCGACTTTGCCCGCATCGCCGAGCTGTACCACTCCGACGCCATGCGCGAGCTGTTCAAGGCCGTGTACGCGGGCGTGTATATCCCGGCGTTCTGATCGGACGGCGACAAAGCAAAGGATCAAAAAACCGCGCAGCCTTCAACAGGCTGGCGGTTTTTTTGATGGAAACGCGAGGCGTTTTCAGTCAATCGTCAGAATCGGGGTACTGCTGAGGCGCTTTTCCGACCAGGCGAACGATTTCCGCATCCTCTGTATCTTCATCCAGAAAACGCAGGACCCTGCACTGAAACCTCCAATCGTCCCCAAAATCGAACATGAATTTGAAGGCGTCGCCTTTCTGTAATTTGAGCTGATGGATCGTATGGTCACAGGTGTGGCGAAATTCTTCGTCCTCGTCAACCTCAGCCATGTAATAGCAGTTTACATCGCTCCACGCCTGATTATCCATGAAAAATGCGTGGGCGTGGTCGTTATCGAAACCAAATGCCCACAGGATGATGTCGGCAAGCGTTTCAAGCGTTTCATTGACAGAAACCCGAATATGGCGATAGCAGCCTGTTCCGAGCGAAACGCTGAGTACGACCGATTGCTCTGTTTTCTTTTTTGCCACTTTGATTCTTCCTTTCCGTCACAAATTCACAGGCTTTTGCGCGATTTTTTCGTTTGCGGGAACAAATCCCTAAAAATGACAGCATCCCTTATTTTCTCAAGTATACCATATCAATGGCCGGCACGCCATCCCCCTCCGTGCATTTGCGCATCGGCGGCACCGGCCTGCCGCTATGGAAGAAGAAAGCGCTCTACAGCAGCTCGATCAGCCTGTCCACATCCTCGTCCGCCGTGGCCCAGCTGGTGCAGAAGCGGATGACGGTGTGCGTGGCGTCAAAGCGATCCCAGAAGCCGTAGGCGACATCGCGGGCAAGGGCCTCCAGGCGGCTGTTTTCCAGCACGATGAACAGCTGGTTGGTGGGGGAGTCGATGAAAAAGCGGTAGCCCTTCTGCTGAAGCGCGGTGCGCAGGCGCCGGGCGGTGCCGATGGCCCGCCTGCCCATGGACAGGTAAAGGCCGTTGGAAAACAGGGCGTCAAACTGCACGCCAAGCAGCCTTCCCTTGGCCATAAGCGCGCCCATCTGCTTGATGTGGGTGAGGAAATGCTTAGGCGCGTCGCCCTTTGGAAATACCACGGCCTCGCCGCACAGGGCGCCGAACTTGGTGCCGCCGAAATAGAATACGTCGCACAGCCCGGCGATGCCCTTCAGGCTGAGGTCGGTTTCCTCACAGGCCAGCGCGTAGCCCAGCCGCGCGCCGTCCATGTACAGCGGGATATGGCAGGCGCGGCAGACGTCGGAAAGGGCGGTCAGCTCTTTGAGGGTGTACAGCGTGCCCAGCTCGGTCGGGTGGGAAATATAGACCATGCCGGGAAAGACCATGTGCTCGTGGTTGAGGTCGTGATAAAAGGCTTCGATCAAAGCGCGCACGCTGTCCGCCTGCAGTTTGCCGTCCCTGCCCTCGATTTCCAGCACCTTGTGGCCCGTGCGCTCGATGGCCCCGGCCTCGTGTACGCTGACGTGCCCCGTGCGCGCGGCGATGACGCCCTCATAGCGTTTCAGCAGCCCGTCAATGACCACGGCGTTGGTCTGCGTGCCGCCCGAAATAAAATAGATATCAGCGGTAGGGCAATCGCAGGCCCGGCGTATTTTTTCTTTGGCGCTGTCGCAGTAGGGGTCAAGGCCGTAGCCCGGCAGCTTTTCCGCGTTGGTTTCGATGAGCCTGCGCAAAATGGCTTCATGCGCGCCCTCGGAATAATCGTTGATAAAATGCAGCATGGAATGCTCCTTTGGATCATGTGGAGAATCAGATCAGTCCCGCAGCATGGCCTCCGCCGCCAGTATGCCGCCGGCGAAAGCGAACAGCAGGTTATAGCCGCCGCAGTCGCCGTCCACATCCAGCAGCTCCCCCGCCAGATACAGCCCTTTCAAGGGGGATTCCATGGTCAGGGGGTTGATGCCCTTTGTGGAAACGCCGCCCGCCGTTACCTGCGCGTGGTCAAACCCGCGCACACCCTTTACGGGGAGAGCGAACTGCGTGAGCATCTGCGCCGTTTCTTCTATCGTGCGGCCCAACAGCCTCTTGTCCATGGGGCGCGGCAAAAAGCCGCTCAGCAGCCGGTCGCAGGGCAGCAGCCGGGCGCGCTGCCTGAGCCAGTGCAGCATGGGCTCAAAATGAATGTCCGGCGCGGCGGGCGTTTTGCGCTCCATCACCGTATCGCACAGGCCGTTCAGCGGCGAAAAGTCCATATACAGCGTGGGGCTTTCGCCCTTGCCAAGCAGCAGGGCGGCGTCGCGCGCCAACTGCATGGCGCATACGCCGCTGATGCCGTTTTCGCCAAACAGCGCTTCGCCCTGCGCGGCGGCAACGGGCTTTTGCCCGTCCCACAGCGTAAGCCTGCTGAGCAGGCGCAGGCCCGTCAGGCCGTGCAGCGGCTTTTTGTCGGTTTCCAGCGCGCACAGCGCGGGGTAGAGGGGCGTTACGGAAAAGCCGAGGCCGCGGGCGATGCGGTACATGGAATCGGTGCCGCCGAGCCTGGGCGCGGCGCGGCCGCCGCCCGCCAGCAGCAGCTTCTGCGCGGTGTGGCGTTCGCCTTTTTCGGTGTATACCTGCCAGACGCCGCCCTTCTGTTCGACGCCCGTAACGGTACAGCCCGTCCTCATCTGTACGCTGCTGTTTTCCAATGGGGCCAGCAGGGCGGACACCACCATATCGGCGCGGTTGCCGCTGGGGTAGAGGCGGCCGCCCTCCTCTTTGCGCAGCACCAGACCAAGGCCCTCAAGGAAGGCGCGCACGCGCTCCGCCGGGCAGCGGCCGAGCACGCTCTTTGCAAAGGCTTCGCTGCCGAAATAGACGGGCGCGCCGTCGTTCATCACGTTGCAGCGGCCGTTGCCGGTAGCCAAAAGCTTTTTGCCGGGCTTGTCGTTTTTTTCAAGCAGCAGGGCGGGTACGCCGCGCCGGGCGGCGATACAGGCGGCGGCGAGGCCTGAGGCCCCGCCGCCGATGATGATGATCGCAGGATTATTTTCTGCTGGGCGCATGGTCATACGCATAGCGGATAGCGGTCATATGGTCGCTGTCCACGCGGCCGGAGGAGTGCGTGCGGCTGTTGTAGAAGTGTACGCAGAACTGGCCGTAGTACTCGTTGTCGGGGATGGTGTCGCCCTGCGGGTAGTTATGCGGCACGCCGTACATGGAGGCGGCGAAGGTGCGCCCGCTCAGCGTGACCCACAGGGCCCTGCGCTGGTAGAGGTTCCTGTCGCTGATTTCCTGCGCGCGGGAGACGCCGTAGATGCGGCACATGGCGGCGGTGTCGGCCGCGGTCAGCGGCTCAACGTCGGCGTGGTAGCCGCCCGCCCAGCGCTTGGCGCGGAAGCTGATGCCCGTTCTGACATCGGTCACCGTGGCCGTTACGCCCTTGGCCCAGACGGATTGGATATCGCCCGTGTACCAATCGACGATCTCGACCGGGTAGATGGTGGTATCGACGGTGGAACCGCCGCCCTCGTTGGGCGCGGAGGTGTTGTACAGGGCGTTCTGCGTGCGCTGCCCGGCGACGCCGTCCACGAACAGGTTGGCGGCCTTCTGGTATTCGCGCACGGCCGCTTCCGTCTGCGTGGTGTACACGCCGGAGGCGCTGCCCTGCGGCAGCAGGCCCAGCTGGATCAGCGCGTTCTGCAGCGCGGTCACATCGGCGCCCGACATGCCCTTGCGCAGCGTGCGGTAGGTGACGATGGGCTTGTTGGTGTTGCCGCCCGGCGTGGCGCCGCTTCCGCCCGCTTCGGCCTTGGAAAGGATGCGCAGCATGTCGGCGCGGACCCAGCCGGTTACGTTGGCGCCGCGCACAGAGTACCAGCTATAGCCGTCTTTGACGGCAGTCGCGCCCAGCAGATCAACGCGGGTACCGGCTTTGTAGAGCACCGTCAGCGTCGTGGCGGACATGGAGCCTTCGCGCCTTAGCAGCACTTTATCCATCAGGGTGACGGCGACGCTGCTCAGTTCTTCGGGCTTGGGCGTTGCGGTGGGCGTGGGGGCGGGCTGGCCGTTCCTCCATGCTTCGTATTCCTGCGCGGTCATGATGCGGGCCGTGCTGCTGAGCACATAGGCGTTTAGACCATTATAGACGACCTGATACCACATGTTGCCGCCGGCGTTCATGGCGGCCCTGTAGGGCATCACGGTGCCGATGTTCACCTGCGCGGTCACGCTGGCGTCAAGGCTGGGCGATACGCGCACGTTAACGGCGTTCATGGTGGTGATGATGTGTCCCACCGTGTCGTCGGTAGGGCTGTCGGGCGTGCTCGGGGTCAGCGGGGGAACGGTGCCGTTATTCAGGTAGTCGGCCGTTTCGGCGGCGCTCAATTGGCGCACGCAGTCGCCGCGCAGATAGCCGGTGTGGCCTTCCGCCTGCACGAAGTACCAGTTATAGCCGCTCTTGTACACGGGGGCGGCGGTGATGGGGTAGACTTTCTCCTTCGCAACCTGCGTCAGCGTCAGCCCGTCGGGCAGCTTGCGCAGATTGACGTTGGATTTAAGGGTAATCAGATACCCGTAGGAGCTGTCGGGCGCGGGGATGATGCCGGGCTGTGAGCCGCTCCCCGGCGTCACATTGGCCATATCGCCGCGGATGTAGCCGTAGCCCCTGTCGCTCTGCACATAGTACCAGGTGTAGCCGTCCTTCTGGGCGACGCCGTAGTAGTTAAGCTGGATGCCCTTGTCGAGGCGGGCGATGATGCCGCCGGAAGGCTGGATCCTCAGGTTGACGCCGCCCTTAATCAGCGTCAGCGTGCCGCTGGCGGTGCCGGGCGCGGCGGTGGGCGCAATGGGCGGCACGGGGGTGGGCACATCCGGCTGTTGGGTGGGGTTGCCGGAAGCGTCCACGAACTGATAGCAGTCGCTGCGGACATAGCCGGTGCGGCGCGTGACGGGCTCCGTTACCTTAACCCAGCTGTAACCGCCCGAGTAGAGGGGCGCGCCCTCAAAGGGCAGCAGGGTGTTGGCGGGCAGCTGCGCGATGCTGTTGCCGCCGGGCGTGGTGCGAAGGTTCACGCCGGGCTTAACCAGCTTGACATAGCCGGAAACGCTGCCCGGCTGCGGTGTGGCTTGGGGCGGGGGCGTCGGCGTGGACGCCGCGTTGCCG
>CAZFUT010000033.1:0-25391 GCA_964522425.1 uncultured Oscillospiraceae bacterium | reverse complement strand
GGCAGGACATCCGCCACATCTTCGTCACCCACAAGCACATCGACCACCTGCTGGGCATCATCTGGATGGTGCGCCGCGTCTGCCAGGCCATCAACCAGGGCAAGTACGAGGGCGACGCCTTTTTGTACGCGCATGACGAGGTGATTGCCATCCTGCGCACCCTCGTCCCCCTGCTGCTGGGCGAAAAGATCGCGCGGCCGCTGGACGGCCGCTTTCACCTTGTCACCGTACAGGACGGCGAAAACAGAACCATCCTCGGCGCGCCCTTTACCTTTTTTGATACCCGCTCCACGAAGGTCAAGCAGTACGGCTTCTCAGCCGGGCTGGAAAACGGCGGCCGCCTCGTCTGCTGCGGCGACGAACCCTATCACCCCTCCTGCAAGGAATACGCCGCAAACTCCACATGGCTGCTGCACGAAGCCTTCTGCCTTTCCGGCGAAGCGGACACCTTCCGCCCCTACGAAAAGCACCACTCCACGGTGAAGGACGCCTGCGAAACGGCGCAGGCGCTGAAGGTCAAAAACCTCATCCTCTACCACACCGAGGACAGCCATCTCCCGGGCCGCAAAGCCCTCTACCGTGAGGAAGGCGCGCGGTATTACACCGGCAGCCTCTTTGTGCCCGACGATTTGGAGGTGTTTACGCTGTAAGTCCGAAAACACCCGCAAAAGCTTTACAAACGCGCCTTGCGGTTTATCAAAGCATCATGTAAAATGGTCGCGCTGCCCAAAGGCGGCAATGACAAAAAAGGAGAATCATGATGGAACAAAAGAAAACGGGCAGCGGCCTTTTTCTGTACAGGGTATTGAGCGGCATCTTAATCGGCGGCGGCGCGATACTGCCCGGCGTATCGGGCGGCGTGCTGTGCGTGGTGTTCGGCATCTATCAGGCGCTGATGGAGTTTTTAAGCCATCCCTTCAAGGCCTTCAAAAAGCACTGGCCGCTTTTCCTGCCGGTGGGCATCGGCACGGTGATCGGCTTCATCGGCTTTGCCAAGGTGGTGGGCGGCCTGTTTAAGCGGTGGGAGCTGCAAACGCTGTGCCTGTTTATCGGCCTGATCCTGGGCACCGTGCCCATGCTGCTCAAGACCGCTCGGCGCGACGGCCCCTCCGGCAAAAAGGATTACATGGCCTTAGGCGGCGCGTTCGCCCTGCTGCTGGCCATCCTTTTGGCCGTCAACCACGCGGGCAAAATGTCGCTGACGCTGAACCCCGTGTCGGCTTTCATCAGCGGCATCGTCTGGGGCTTCAGCCTCGTCGTGCCCGGCCTTTCCAGCTCCAGCCTGCTCATTTTCATGGGCCTGTACGAAGGCATCATGAGCGCGGTGGGCGCGGTCAACCTCGGCATCATCATCCCGCTGATCCTCGGCATCGCGCTGGTGGCGCTGCTGTTTGCGCGTCTGGTGGACAGGCTGTTCAGCACCCATTTCTCCATCGCCTCCCACGCGGTGATCGGCCTTGTCCTTGCCTCCACCGTCACCATCATCCCCGGCTTTCAGGGCGCGGGGCAGATGGCGCTGGGCCTTGCGCTGGCCGTGATCGGCTTTTTCGCCGCCATGCGGCTGGATAAGTGGCAGGCGACGGTTAAGAGGGATTGAGGGGCTGCAAGCGCCATTCATGGTTGGATTCATAATCAAAGCTGCCGGCTGAGCCGGTGGCTTTCTTTTTGCCAAAGCAGTAAAATTCGCGCGATTGGCGAAAAATATCGACCTTGATTGGCGGAATACTCTTACCATGGTTGGCAGCGCCATGGCATCAGTCCAGATTCTTGTTTGTTTTCTGATCCGGCCGGTGATGTACAGCCATATGGAAAAAGAGATACGCAAAACGAATACGCCGGTGGAAGCATACAAAAAGCAGGCCGGGAAAAAGGCCGAATGACGGGGGACATTTGGTCAGCGTATGTCCGGTGATGATGGATTATGGTGGGGACGGTGGATTATTCTAACGCCTTTTTAATAATGGCGTTCCATCCCAAATACATGCATCATTTGCGTGAATATCGGAGGTTAATGCTGATATGGCGTCAAAATCAGAAAAGAAAGTGGCGTCCGCGCCCAAAACGACGCAAAACAGTCCCAAGGGCCTGAAGCCCCTCGCCCTTGAGCAGCTGGCCGAGGCGCTGGCGGAGGGCGGCATCAGCGTGTCCGAGCTGCTGCGCATCCTCGCGCTGCCGGAAGCGGAAAGCGAGCCCGGCTTCCCGCTGCCCGACGGGTGGAAGCTGTACCGCGAAGAATAAGGGGGCCGCCAGTACGCAGTCCCCCTTGTTGAATCCCGCCTTTTTGTTCAGCTATACCACCTGAAAAATATAGAACTTCAAATACTCCGTTTCGGGTACGCCCATCAGGATGGGGTGGTCGGGCGCCTGCCGGCGCGCCTCCACCTGGCGCAGTTGCACGCCCGCTTCCCGCGCGGCGTGCAGGAGGGCGCGCTCAAAGGTTTCGCGCGGCATAAAGTGCGAGCAGGTGGCGGTGGCCAGATACCCGCCGCGGTTCAGCAGCCGCATCCCCGCGCGGTTGATGTCCCGGTAGCCCTTTTCGGCGTTGGCCGCCGCCCTGCGTATTTTGGCAAAGGCGGGCGGGTCGAGGATCACAAGGTCGTACTTTTTCTTTTCTTCCGCCTGCTTGGGCAGCCATTTGAGGAGGTCCGCCCTCTCAAAGCTGCAAAGGGCGCCGACGCCGTTCAATGCTGCGTTGACGGCGGCCATGTCCAGCGCCTCCTGCGAGGCGTCCACCATGTGTACCGAGGCCGCGCCATGAAGGGCGCAGTTTAAGCCGAAGCTGCCCGTATGGGTAAAGCAGTCGAGCACCTTTTTGCCCCCGGCCAATCGCGCGACCTGCCGCCTGTTGTATTTCTGATCCAGAAAGAAGCCCGTTTTCTGCCCCTCGGCGATGTCCACCCGGTAGCGCACGCCGTTTTCCTCGATGGTGATGAGGGCGGAATCGGGAACGGGCGCGCCGTCAAACGCATAGAAGCCGGTGCGCTCCTCCATGCCCTCCTTGGCGCGCAGGCCGCCTTCGCTGCGCTCGTACAGGCCGCGCACGGGATGGCCCCTCTCCTCCAGCGCGCGCTTGATGAGGGGGAAGATCACCGGCCGCAAACGGTCGACGCCCAGACACTGCACCTCGGCCACCAGCATATCGCCGAACTTATCCACCGTAAGGCCGGGAAACCAATCCGCCTCTCCGAATATCAGCCGGCAGGAAGAAAAATCGTCCCCCATCACGCTGACGCGGTAATCCACGGCGTACTGCACGCGCCGCGCCCAGAACGCTTCGTCAAACAGGTCGTTGGCGTTGCGCGATATCAGGCGCACGCGCAGCAGCGAACGGCTGTTGTAAAAGCCGGTGCCGAGATAGCGCCCCCTGGCGCTTGTGACGTCGCACAGTTCCCCGTCCGTGCAGCCCTCTGAGGCAGTCACTTCGCCCCCGTATACCCAGGGGTGCCCGCCCGCCAGGGCCCTTTCGCCCTTTTCGGTGACGGTGACGGACGGCCACGGCCTCGTCGCTTTCATACTCGCCTGCTTTCCGGCTTTCGCCTGCTGTTTCGGTTTATTGTAGCGCGCCGCCGCCAAAAGAGCAACGGCCCGCGCCTCTTTGGGCATTCCTTCGATACAGAATCCCCACTTATTTTTCATAATATTGACATACATCCCTAAATTTGTTATTATTTTGTCATAGAACAGTCGTTTATTTG
The DNA here is from genome assembly GCA_964522425.1 of uncultured Oscillospiraceae bacterium. GTDB lineage: Bacteria > Bacillota > Clostridia > Christensenellales > Aristaeellaceae > DTU024. Next base: position 21,696 of record CAZFUT010000033.1, on the reverse strand, counting down.
GGCGCAACCCCCACCGGACGCCCATCGGAGGAAGTATGCAGCACAGAATGTTCGGGGCGGGGCCCCTGCTAAGCAGCAGCGGCGAGCTGCTGGAGACAGGGTACGCGCTGAGCCCGATCAAGCAGTATGAGCGCGATAGGGTCCGCGCGCCCAAAGCAAGGATCAAGGAGTGGGACTACTACCTGGTGTCCGGCGAGCGCTGCGCGCTGGCCCTCACGGTGGCCGATTTGGGGTATATGGGGATGGACTCCGTCAGCTTCATCGATTTTACCGGGCCCGCCGAAAAAACGGCGTCGCGCATGAGCCTGCTGCCGCTGGGCAGAAAGGGGCTCCCCGCGACCAGCGAAAAGGGCACGGTGCGCGCCATCGGCAAACAATACGAAATCACCTTCCGCACCGAAAGCGGCAGGCGGCACCTGTACGGCCACATGTACGATTTTGGCGGCGCGGACAAGCCCCTTTTGTTCGACCTGATCCTGCATTCCCCGAAAGAGGACAGCATGGTCATCGCCACGCCCTTCGCGGAAAAAAGCACGGCCTTTTACTATAACCAGAAGATCAACTGTATGCCCGCCGACGGCCGGGTGATCTTTGGCGGCGAAGAATACCTGTTTGCGCCCTCCGCCAGCTTCGGCGTGCTGGACTGGGGGCGCGGCGTATGGACGTACAAAAACACCTGGTACTGGCTGAGCGCGTCGGGCGTCGTATCGGGCGGGCGCTTCGGCATGAACCTCGGCTACGGCTTTGGCGACACCGGCGCCGCCACCGAAAACATGCTGTTCTATAACGGCGTCGCCAGCAAGCTGGAAAGCGTGCAGTTTCACATCACGATGAAAAACGGCCGAGAGGATTTTCTATCCCCGTGGACCATCACCGACGACCGCGACCGGCTGCGGCTTACCTTTATGCCCATCCTCGACCGCGCGGCGGATGTGAACGCCCTCCTGATCCGCAGCAATCAGCACCAGGTATTCGGCCGTTTCAGCGGCACCGCCCGCTTAGACAGCGGCGAAACGCTGGCGATCCGCGACCTGATCGGCTTTGCCGAAAAGGTATACAACAGGTGGTAAGCTGTTTTTGATATTTGGGCGCTATTTCGCTTCAGAAGAAAAATCGTATGAAAACACCGCTTCCCGAATTGACTTTTATGGGAAGATGGTGTAATTTTTTCTATAATCCCATCGAGGCCCTTCGGCCGGAAAGCGAGCGGCGCATGACGGATCGATAGAGGGCAAGGATATACCGCGCCGCAACAAGCACAGTTTCTTTCAGAAAGGGCTTCTTCCCATGAAAAAAACGCTGAAATTCCTGCAAAGCATGCGCTTTGGCATGCTGCTGCTGGTCCTGATCCTGCTCTGCTCTTTGGCCGGTTCTTTGATCGCGCAGGGCAAGGACGCCGCCTACTACGCCAGTGTTTACGGAAAAAGCGGCGGCCTTCTGACGGCGCTGCGCCTGAACGACGTGTTCAACAGCTGGTACTTTATCCTGCTGATCGCGCTGCTGTGCATCAGCCTGCTCTTCTGCTCCGCCCTGCGGCTGGGCCGGGTGGTTGGGCGGCATCACGCGTTCCCCGAGCTTGCGAAAAGCGCCGAGCTTATCCCCGCCGCCATTTCACTTGAGCAGCAGCGCGCCTTCTGCGCACGATACCGCTTCCGCCCGGTCAGGGGACAAAGCGCCGTCTACGCGCGGGCGCGCGCCGGGCATTTCGGCTCCTTCGCGGTGCACGCGTCCCTGCTTATGCTGCTTGTCGCCGCCGCTCTGGCCCTCTATTTTTCTCAGTCAACCGATGTGACGCTGCGCGCGGGCGAAAGCATCGCGATGAAGGATGGCAGCGCCGTCACGCTGCGCGCCTTTTCCATGAAGGACAGCGCGGGCGCCCTTGACTACGAAAGCCGCGTCAGCATCGCCATGCCGGACGGTTCAGGCCGCGAGGAGCGGGTCAGGGTCAACCACCCCGTCACCGTGGGCGGGCAGAAGCTCTTTCAGATGGGCTACGGCGAAGAAGGCAGCCTCACCATCAGCAACGGCGGCCAAAAAGAGACCCTTCCGCTGACTGAGGACGATGTCGGCAGCTTCTTTACCCTGGACGGCAAAAACGGCGTTTCCTTTCTCGGCCTTCTGTCGGATGCTCACGCCGAAGACCCTGCGCCCCTCTACGCGCTGTACACGGCCGACGACACCTACAAGGGCAAGGCTTCGGCCCGCCCCGGCACCACGCTGAACGTCGGTGGCGTGGAATACACCTTTGAACCGTTGACCTACACCTCCACGCTGCGCGTCAAAACCTATCCGCCCGCCGCGTTTGAACTGCTGTACCTGAGCTTCGTCCTGCTGACCTGCGGCCTCTGGCTGACCTTTTTCCATGTGCCCGCCTGCGTCTGCTTTGAAGAAAAGGGGTACCGGCTGCTGTCCTCCAAGCCCCTGCCCGACCTTGCGCAGGCGCTGGACGTTCTGAGCAAACCCAGAACCGGCGCCTGAACCTTCTTGCCGCCGCCTACGGCACAGGCAATAACTGTTTCATAAAGGGGGATACCAATTCCATGATGAACGTTCTCTTCTTCGGCTCCATTGTGCTGTACTTTCTGTCCGCCGTGCTGCTCTTTTCGGGCGCCGCCTTCAAAAAGGACAAGCTGCAGCATACCGGCTGGTACGCGGCGCTGGCCGGCTTTTTGCTGCACACCGCCTATATCGTCTGGCGCGGCGCGGTCGCGGGGCGCATCCCCATGTCCAACCAGTTTGAATTCGCCACCATGCTGGCCTGGGGATGCATCGCGCTGAGCATCTTCCTGCGCTGGCGCATGAAGGTGCAGTGGATCGCAACGATCGCCGTCCCCGCCGCCTTCATCATCAACTCCTACGCTGGCTTTCTGCCAAGAGAAATCAACGAGCTGATGCCGGCGCTCAAGAGCGCCTGGTTCGCCCTGCACATCGGCAGCGCCGTTTTCTCCTATGCCGCCTTTGCGCTGGCCGGCTGCGGCGGCCTTCGGTATCTCCTGGCCGCAAACAGGCACAGCCGGGATGAAGAGGGCCTCATGCAGCTGGATCATCTGTGCTACCAGCTGATCGCCTTCGGCTTTCTGATGCTGACGGTCGTCATCCTTTCCGGCTGCGTATGGGCCGAGCAGGCCTGGTCCACCTTCTGGAGCTGGGACCCCAAGGAAACCTGGGCGCTGATCACCTGGATCGTGTACGCCATCTATCTGCACCAGCGGCTGCGCAAAAGCTGGCGCGGCCGGCGCATGGCATGGTTGGCCATGGCCGCCTTCATCTTTGTGCTCTTCACCTTTGTCGGGGTCAACATCCTGCTGCCCGGCCTGCACTCCTACGCCTGACGATGAACATCCCTTCTTTTTACGGCCTGCTGCTCCAGAATATCTCACCGGCGCTCAGCGTTCGCCGCATCGTCCATGGGCGGTGCTGGACGGGCGCGGAGCTGTCCGACGGCAGCGCGGGCATCGCGTTTCACGACGCTTTAGCCACCGTTCCCCGCCGCTTTCCCACATTGGAAGGCCTGCCCGCATCCGAGGCCGCCAAGGCCATCCTCTCGTGGAATCTGGAGGAAGCGGGCGAGGGCATGGCCGTCATCAACGCCTGGTACAACAACAAAAAACGGTTGCCCAGAAGCGCCATCGCCTATGATTATTTGCAGCCCTGCACCGCGGGGCTGCGTACGGCGGGCCGCAGCGTCGGCCTGATCGGGCACCTGTCGCTGTCGGAAGAAACCTTTCCGGCCGCCAAAAGCATCCGCATCATGGAGCGCGCGCCCCGGCCCGGCGACTATCCCGATTCCGCCTGCGAAGAAATACTGCCCGCCTGCGACCTGGTGCTGATCACCGGCAGCGCACTGATCAACAAAACGATGCCCCGCCTGCTGGCGCTTTCCGAACACGCGCGGGTGATCCTGATCGGCCCCACCGTGCCGCTGTGCCCCGCCCTGCATCAGGCGGGCATCAGCCGCCTGTGCGGCATGGCGGCGGAAGACCCGCACATGCTTTCTTCCATCGCAAGCGAAAGCGTTTCCGGCTACCGCTACGGCGGCGCATGGATGCTGGACGGATGACGCGGCGGCGTACCCTCACAATCATCCAACAAAAACCGGGCGGCTTCCCAAGGGAAGCCGCCCGCGCTTATCCTGGTTTGGATCAGATATTCTTTTCGCCCGCCACGCTGAAGACCACGCTGGAGGCGAGAGGGGAAACGATGCCCTCCTCCGTGCGCGCGCGCACGTCCAGCTTGTAGGTGCCGGGCCGCTCAGCCACATAGTCGAAGGACCAGTACACCCACTGATCGGGATTGGCCGTTTTGGTGGGGCAGGACGTCCATGTTTTGCCGCTGTCCATGGAGAACTCGACCGCCGTGATGGCCGTGCCGCAGTCGTCCGCATAGCCTTCAAAGGCGATGCTGTCGCCCACGTTGAAGTCGCCGTCAAAGCGGTTGACGACGTTCACCTTGGCGCGGTACCGGGCGTCGGCCTTCTCCACTTCCGGCACCTTTTCTTCCGCCGTCAGTTCAATGTCCGTCACCCTGCGGGTAAAGTACTTGGCCACCGTGCCCGGCATCCACACCTGCAGGGGCGCGCCCTGAGAGGCCGGCAGATCCGCGCCGCCCACCTGATACACCAGCAGCGCGTCCTTTTCCAGCACATAGGAGAGCGGCATGGGCAGTCCGTAGCCTTCCTCATCCTTCATGGTGATGGTGTTGACGCCCTCTTCGATCTCCGCCATTTTCAGGATGTCCTGAAGCGCGACGCCCGTCACCCGGGTGTTGATCACAGGGGTGCCCGTCGCGCAGCTGCACATCATATTGCGGTTCTGCGGCGTCATGCTTTTGATCTGCCGCAGGGATACCGAGTAGTCTTTTTTGATCTTGCCGCCGATGTTGACATAGTAATCCTGCACATCCTTCTTGTCAAAGGCAAAGCCGGGCTTGGCGCAGGCCGCGGTAGCCGCCGTGCCAAAGAGGCTGAACACCTCGTCCGGGGGGGTCAGGATATCCTGCTGGTAGCTGAACTCTCCCTTTACGTCGGCCACTTCGGCGTAGCTTTCTTCTTCACGGGTCTGCACCTGCACGGCGGCCTGCTGATGCTCCGCCACCGCTTCCGCCTGGGGCACCATGCCGCTGCCGGTCAGCAGCGCCGCCGCGCCGGCAACGCCCGACAATATTTTTTTCTGCGTTGATCTTTTCATGATCGCCTCTCCTTATTAATTCAGCTCGTCGGCATCACTGCGCGCGGTAAACATCACCTGATGATAGGAGGCGCTCACGCGTCCGGTCTCGGTGGTGGCGCGCACCGTCATCACATAGGAGCCGTCCATTTCCGGCGTGTAGGTGAACGTCCACGTCAGCAGCTGCCGGGGATCGGTATCGCCCACGTCATACTTGGTCCAGGTCTTGCCCTGGTCCATGGAGAACTCGACGCTGGCGATCCTCTCGTTGAAGGCGTCCGCGTAGCCGTTGAAGGTGTGCGGCTCGCCGGTCTTGACGATCAGGCCCTCGGGCACGTTGAGGATGGTGGCATTGGGGTTGTTGGTATAGTTGCCCTCCTCATCGTACCAGCCGTTGGGCGTACCGGCGCCGCCGGCGTAGTTGAAGTTTTCGGCGTTCTTGCGCACAACGTAGCGGTCGGGCGTCATGGTGCTGGACTGCGCGTCCACGCCTTCCACCCAGTTGCTGCAGGGCGCGCCATGCGTCGCGTCCAGCGGTTCGCCGTTGATCTTGTACACCAGATAGGCGTCCGGCAGATGGTCCATCGACCAGGAGCGTTCGGGGTCGCCGCCGCAGGCGCGCTTGCAGTTGACGCCCGAGCTGTCGGGCAGGCAGCCGCCCGCTTGTTCCAGCAGCCACGCGACAGGGATCCCGGTGATCTCCACCTGGCCGATGCCGCCGCCGCCCACCGCGTTCCATGTGCAGTGCTTTTTGGAAAGCTTGGTCACCACCACGTTGGCTTTTTCGGCTTCATTCACCAGATCCTTCAGCTTGGCCGTATAGGGCGCGTTGACGTTGCCCTCCACCGAAATCGTCCACTCGTCGTAGAGCCTGCCCGGATAGGCGTTGACGCCCGAACCGTTGACGCCCGTGCCCCTGCGGAGCGCATCGTAATAGGAATGCAGCCAGTCATAGGTGAACAGCTCGCTCTGCTTCTGCTTGAGGTTCTGGTCGTAGGCAAACTCGCCCTGCACATCGGCAATTTTGAGGATGCCCACCATTTTCTCGTACTTTACCTTGTCCCACAGCGCGATGCCCTTGCCGTCTGCCGACATGTTGTGGCAGGTCATGCAGTTGCCGCCCATCTGGTTAAACTGCTTGCCGGCATAGTTGCCGTAGTGCATGCCGTGAATGAAGGTGCCGAAATCATAATCGCTGATGCAGTAGCCATGCGTATAGGTATGGCAGAACAGGCAGGTGTCCACCGACCCTACGTTGCCCAGGGCGTCGTTCCACACCGCGGGATGCGCAAACTTCATGTTGCGCAGCGTCTCGTTCAGGTCTGCGTGGCAGGCCGTGCAGCCGCGGTTGTCGGCGTTTAAGAAATAGGTATTGTACGAAATATTCTTGCCGCTGATCTGCCAGGCGTATACGCCGTACTCAGACGGCGTGCGCTGCACTTTGACGCCGTTTTTCAGCGTGCGGATCTTGGGCGCGTTTTCCTCGGCGATCTTGTCCCAATGGTCGAACATGCCGCCGATCCACGCAAGGCCCTCGTAATACTCGTCGGGCGCCACCGCTTTTTCGTTGCCCATCAATTGACCCAAAATATCGGCATAGTCAGCCTTGGTGCCGGTGCTGCGCTTGCCCGCTTCGGCAGGCTTCGCTTCCTGCGCGGCGCCCGCCTGTTGAAGCGCGTCCTTCACCGCGTCCATGATGCCCTTGCTGGTGTTGGTGGCGCCCGCCACCGCGTCCACGTCCGCGCTGTTTTTCTCTATGATGGCCGCCGGTACGTTTTCGATCGCTTCGTCGCAAAGACCGGCTGTTTCCTCGTGCTCAGTGACCCTTACATCGCTGATCTTCCCGTCCTTCAGCTTGACTTCCACCTTGATGTCGCCGTTGTTTCCCTGGCCGACACCGGTATAGGCCGTTTCTTCCGCCGCCGCCATGCCCATGGATACCGTCAAAATACCCAGGCACAGCAACAGCGCCACACCTTTTCGCGCGGCACGTCCGTTTAATCTGCCCGCATACATAGAATTCCCCTCCTCTTTCTGTTCGCGGCGCTATGCTGCTTCATAGAAACTATTATACAACCTCTCCGCCCCGAAAACAAGGGAAAATCCTTGCGTTTTTCTGCTTTTTACGAAAAATGTCCCGCATCCATCTATATTTTTCTTTATTCCTTTTCTTTCCCTGATCCGTATGATTTGACTTTTATGGGGAGATGGTGTATTTTTTCTTCCGCGGACAAGCTGTCCCACAGGAGGAAATCAGCGGTGCTGCTATCCATCGAAAGAAAAAAAGACGGGCGCGCGCACGCCGCCCTTACCTGGGCGCAGGGGCTGTTTTTGCTGTTCTGGGTGCTGAAGCCCATTTACACCCGCCCCTCGGGCAGCATGCAGTATGCCGACTGGGCCTTCATCGCCTCCTTCGGCCTGTGGGTCATAGAAAACCGGGGGCGTTTATGGCTCGACGCGCGGGAAAAGCTCTTTCTCGCGTTCTTCGGCTGCGCGGCCCTCATCAACCTGATTTACCGCCTCGCGCTCAAGGACAGCGAGTTCATGCAAAGCTCGCTCTTCCTTTTGTTCAACGCGCTGGTCATCGTGGAAGTCAGGGATCTTTCGGCCAATCAAAAGTTTCTGAAATGCCTTTTGTGGGCGTCGGTGTTCAACCTTTCCCTGCAGCTGGGCGTCTACCTGTTCGGCTTTGGGGAATACCAGATCGGCAACCCCCGCTTCATGGGCACCTTCAACGACCCCAACCAGTACGCTTTTTCCATGTTTTCCGGGTTTCTGATGATCTACCTGCTGTACAGCGCGCTGTACCCCGAGGCCACGCTTTCCCAAAGGCTCTGGCTGATCTATCCCTTCGCGCTGTCGGTGTACTTTACAACGCTGGGCAACTCCGCCGGTATGCTGCTGGGCAATGTCTGTTTTCTCCTGGCGCAGCTGATGATCTACCTGTTCACCCGCAGGGCGAAGGCCGCCCGCGTCTTAGGCTGCGCGCTGATCGCCGCTGCCTCCGCCGCGCTCATCTATTTTATGGCCTTCGGCGTATCGCCCAAGGTTTTTACCGCCATTTTCGGCAAAGACAGCTTCTTTGCGGTGCGGCTGGCCGAGAAGTTCGAACAGTGGGGCAGCGACGGCTTTGCTTCCATCCTCGCCAACCGCGGCCTTGACAAGGTGCTGGCCAACCCGCATTTCCTGCTGTACGGCGCGGGCGAAGGGCTGTACACGCGCTTTTACCCGTCCATCATGGAAGTGCACTCCACCCTGCCCGGCCTGTGGTTCTGCTACGGCATCCTGCCCTTCGCGCTGCTGTGCGCATGGATATGGAAAAACCTCAGGGGCCTTGCGTGGGTCGCCGTCCCCGCCTTCATCGCCCTGCTGGTGGAAAGCAGCACGCTGGCCCACCAGCGGCAGCCCGCTTTCTGGATGCTGCTGGCGCTGGGCAGCCTGCTGGCCAAGCAGCCGGAGCCCGTCAAATATCAGATCGGCCTTGCGCGGGAATAATCAAAAATAGATAGCATCTATATGATTATTCCATCGTCATGCGTTGACGGATTTCTTCTTTGGGAAGCCGTATTCTTCCCGTAGGATCCTCCAACAGGTCTTTCATCGCTTCAAGGTATTCAATCTTTGTAATCTTTCCGGTTTCGAGCAACTGGTCAAATATCCACAGCGTTCCTCTTACTGAAACTTGTTCTTTTGCTGCCGCTTTTCGCAGGGCGCTGTCACCGGAGAGCAGTATGTAGTCTCGGTTCTTGGCAATAGCCAACGCGAGGCGGTCGTAAAACGACAGCCTTGGATATCGGGAACCATAGTCTATCACTAAAGTAAACTCCGCCTCATCCATTTCAAGCGATCGCAGTCCGAGCCGCAATAAACGCTCTCCAACGCCTGGAGGCGAAATCAGTTCATCATCAATCGCATCCCTGCTCATACAGTACGTATTCTCAAGCCCAAACGGCATTTCCAAACGATTGATCTGAGCAAAATCAATCCAGATATTTGTATCGCTGCTGATGTATGGCATTAGGCCTCCTGCTCCGGATGCATCATCTGCATCATATCATGATAAGAAATCCGAAGCAGTTCAGCGCCTTTGGAAATGCTGATTTCTTCCTCGCCAATCGCCCGTAAAACCAGCTGCTCGAAAAGGTCAGTCGTTTCCTTGGGAATACGGCTGGGCTCGTTTTTTCTCCCGCCTTCTTTCGATACATCGATCATAAAAGCCTTGTACAAGGCGTCATTGATGATATGCAGCAACTGTGCGCGCTTTACAAGCATCTGCATGGAGATACCATATTCTTGCGCGGCCATGAACATGTCTTGAGTGATTCTCGTCCTCTTCATGCCAAGCTCGCGAATTGCGTCCTCCTTGGGGAAGAGAAATGCGCCGCTGATAGCTGTTGCATGACGCTCAATACCCTTTTCTGACATTCCATTGAAGTTGAAAAACAGATGAGCCAATTCATGAATCAGGGTAGACCGTTGACGTTCTGCGCTCATATTCGCATTCAGGATGATGAAAGGCCGTTCATCAACCGTCCCGTTCATTCCGGAAAACTGGTCATTTTCAATGGGAGCGATATATACCAGAATACCTTTGTCCTCCATTGCGCCAACAAGGTTGCAGAGCGGACCGTTTTGCGCAAATCCCAAATGTTTCCTCAGCAGCTGCGCGTCAGCCTCGGCATCGCCAGTTGCCTCAAGCGTATGGCACAAGGGAGCGGAAGGCAGGGCATGATCGCCCAGAGCATCCACAACACAGAAGAAACGGTCGAAATATTCTTCAACGTTTTCACGGATATATTCCTGATGTGCTTTTCCAAGCCGCGTATTCCGGCGAAATTCCGCATATTGATAGTTGTGCCCGTCGCTTCTGTTGGATAAAAGATCCGCGAGCTTTACGCCCAAAGCGGCTGTTAACTTCCGTACAGTTTGCAGGTCAGGGGTGCGTTTGTTGTTTTCATAATGAGAAATCGACATGGGAGAGACGCCAATGCGCAAAGCAAGCTCGGATTTAGATATTCCCTTCTTTAAACGACAGTATTTCAAATTCTTGGCAATCATTGTTCACACACTCCCTCCTGTTTAAATTATAACAGAAATTGCAAAAAAGTAAACATCTTGTCCGGGCGGTACACGCTGGAAACGAACCCGATTGGACAGGTTTGGAAAGAGATACGCAAGCGTGCAAAGCATAAGGTATATTGTAGAGCGATTCTGCGAAACCGTTATCTTCTGTTTCATTCGCTTCACATGATTTCCAAGATTTAAAAGTGCAATATCCTCTTGATTTTATTGAGGATATTGCACTTTTAGACACAATTTGGGCCCTATAGCCTCCCGCATCATGACGGCTCTTTTATTTTTTTGATCATCCCCGCCATCTCCTGCGTGGCGGCGCGGTCCTCGGCTTCCAGAAACTGCTGCCGGGCCTTTTCAAAGCATTCGACGGCTTTTTCATTGTCGCCGAGGCTCTGGCGAAGGAGGCCCAGCGCGCGGGCGGAGAGGGCGATGGTCATTTCATCGCGCGACAGCTCGGCGCGCTCCAGCGCGTTTTCCAAAGCGTAAGCCGCGTCCCGCTTCAAGCCCAGCGCCAGCAGCGCCTGCGCGCGCTCGTGCTGGCAGATGGCGTGCTTCTGGTCGTCCCGCTTGTGGCAGGCTTGCAGGTTCTGCATTTCCTCGTCCAGAAAGGACAGCGCCCTGCGCGGGTCGCCCGCCTCTTTTTCGATCAGCGCGGCCTGGTGGAGCGCGATGTACCGGCCCCTGCGCACGCGGCTGTGCCGCAAAAGCCGCTCGCAGCAGGCGCGCGCCTCGGCGTGCTTCAAGAGGGCGGATTTTACATAGCTCATGCCCATCAAAAGGTTCATGCGCTGGGCGCGGGTGTGAAAAAACCTTAGGCTTGTCCGGCACTCCTCGTACAGGGCTTCGGCCTTGGCCGCGTTCCCCTTTTCGTAGGCGGAAAAAGCCTTTTCCAGCGCCGCGTCCATCTGCTTCCTGTTCACTGCCCTTCCTCCTGCCCGACGCCCGTCAAAAAATGCAGGCCCATGTCTTTGGCAAAGCGCTCGGCCAGATCGCTGCCGTACTTGATGGTCGCCGCGGCGGGAACGCCCGCCACCGCGCATTTCAGCACGATTTCCAGCGACAGGCGGCCGGAGGTCAGCATGGCGGTGCGCCTTAAATCCCAGCGCCTCAGCACCGCGTGGCCGATGGCCTTGTCGGCGGCGTTGTGGCGCGCCACATCCTCAAACACTTCGATGCCCTGCGGGCTCATCACCGCAACGCGGTGGGTGCCGCGGCTGCCCTTAAAGCCGCGCAGCGCGTCCAGCATTTTTTGCAGTTTGGCGGCAGACGGCGCTTCCGCGCCCGCAAAGGGCGCGCACAGCGCCATGCGCTCTTCCAGCGTGCCCGCCTCCCGCATTTCCTGCAGCAGGCGCACATGCAGGCCGTTTTCGTCGGTGGAAATGGAGCGGATATCGCTCAGCGCGCGCACCGCGCCGCCCGTTACCAGACGGCCCACCGCCAGCTCGTTCAAATTGTCGGGAGAACAAAGGAAGGCGGGCATCCTGCGCCCGTCTACCTCAAAAGGGATGATGGTTTCGTGCATCTGTCGGCTCATGTATCCTCGCTTACGGGTTCAGTTTTTCGTTGACTTCGATATCTTCCAACAGGCCGGCGGCATAGCCGCGCTTCATGTGCAGGGTGGAAAAAAAGGCCTTCTCGCCGTTGGACGCTTCCACCACCTCGATGTCGCGGTACGCTTCGTCAAGCCGCATGCGCGCCGCCGCGCCCTCCACCTCGTCGCGGGTAAAATGGAAGGGATAATCCATCATCTTGGAAAACTGGGTGGGCCGCGGGTACAGGCGGCAATCGCTCCTGGTCACGGTGGCGATGGTGTGCAGGATGTCTTTTTCCTCGATCATCGCGTCCAGCTCGGCAAAGTGCGCGGTCATGACGGCGCCGTCGTAATAGTAGGTGTCCTTTTTCATGGACACCTTGGCCGCCGTTTGCAGGGCCTCGGGCGCGCCCTCCGTCCCCACCAGCAGAAGAAGCGCCTTCAAGGTTTCTTCCTCCATGCCCTCGGGCAGGTGCATCCGCAGCCATTTTGCGCCGCTCACCTTCGATTGGGCGGTACGCGCGTAAATCACGTCAAACAGCGCCTGCGCGGCGGCGCTCAGCTTTTGCTTCTCCTCCGCAGGGGCGCCCGGCAGGATATCCTTCTTTTCGTCCATACTGTCCTCCTCCTTTGGGCCGAAACGCAAAACAGAGGCGGCGGATAGACCGCACCGCCTCTGGCTTGTACCGGAAGCGCGCCGGCGCTCGATTACTGAACAATCTCGCCGTACACTTCGCCCGAAGCGGCGGCGGCGTTGCTTTCGTCGGTGTCGATGTGCATGGCCAGCGCAAACTTGTCGGACACGCGCACCACCACGTCCCCGAAAACAAGGGAACGGCCTTCGGTGTCCACCCTGACGCTGACGACATCGCCGTTGCTGACGCCCAGCTTTTCCGCGTCGGCAGGGGTCGCGTGGATGTGGCGCTTGGCCACGATGACGCCTTCTTTGAGCTCCACTTCGCCTTTGGGGCCGACCAGCTTGCAGGGCGCGGAACCGGCCACATCGCCGCTCTCGCGCACCGGCGGCACAAGGCCCAGCGCGCGCGCGTCGGTAAAGCTGACCTCCACCTGCGACGCCTTGCGGCAGGGGCCGAGGATGGTCATCTTAAGTTCCCCTTTGGGGCCGACCACGCTGACCTTTTCGCCGGAAGCGAACTGGCCGGGCTGGGACAGGCCTTTTTTATTGCTCAGTTCAAAGCCTTTGCCGAACAGCGTTTCCAGGTCTTCCTGGGACACGTGCAGGTGGCGGGCGGACGTTTCAACTAAAAATTTCATGGTACGCTCTCCTCTCTTTCCTCCTGTCTGATTATAGCTTTTTAAGGGGGCAAATGCAAGCCCGCGCGTTGCTTTTGGCCCGTTCCACAGCGTATAATGGCGGTATCACAAGCCGTAAGGAGGCCACACATATGTCTACGCCCATCCGCGTCACCGTCTGGAACGAATACCTGCACGAAACCATGTTTGACGAGATCCGCCGCGTCTATCCCGAGGGCATACACGGCTGCATCGCGTCCTTCTTGCGCAGCGAAGGCTTTGACGTACATACCGCCACGCTGAAAGAAAAAGAGCACGGGCTGACCGAGGAACGCTTAAGCGGCACCGACGTGTTGATCTGGTGGGGGCACATGGCCCATCATCAGGTGGACGACGCCATCGTGCGGCGCGTGTACGACCGCGTGATGCAGGGCATGGGCCTGATCGTGCTGCACTCCGGACACGCCAGCAAGATCATGCAGAAGCTGTGCGGCACCGACTCCCACCTGCTCAGGTGGCGCGAGGCGGGCGAAAAGGAGATCCTCTGGGTGATCGACCCCGCGCACCCCATCGCCGAGGGGCTGAATGACCGCATCGAACTTCCCCACGAAGAAATGTACGGCGAAACCTTCATCATCCCCAAGCCCGACGACACCGTGTTCATCAGCTGGTTTGAGGGCGGCGAGGTCTTCCGCTCCGGGGTGACCTACACGCGCGGCCTGGGCAAAATTTTCTATTTCCGCCCCGGCCACGAGGCCTTCCCCACCTATTTTAACGCCGACGTTCAGCGGGTGCTCATCAACGCCGTGCGCTGGGCAAGGCCCACCTGCGCCCCCAGGGCCACGCTGGGCGAAATCAAACAGTCCGTCATGCCCATCCAGGACGCGCAGCACAACGTGATCGAGGGCCTGCATGCGCGGAAGGGCTGAGCGCATCACCCACATCTTCTGCGATATCGACGGCACGCTCTTAAACAGCCGCCACGAGGTGACGCCCGAAACGCGCCGGGTGCTCAGCGCCCTGAAGCATAAGGGCATCGAAGTGATCCTGATTTCCGCGCGCCCGCCCCGCGCCATGGCGGATCTGCGGCGGGAGAGCGGCGCGTCCGATACCATGATCTGCTGCGCCGGGGCGGCCGTATGCCGGGGGACGGACATCATTTCCTCCCTGCAAATACCGCTGAGCGCCCTTCAAAAGGTGCTGGACCATACACGCGGCACTGCTCTTAGCCTCAACCTGTACCGGCACTGGGATTGGTATGTCGAAAAAAACGGCCGCTGGCCCCGCGCGGAAGCCGCCATCGTGGGCTTTGTCCCCACGGTGACGTCTTTTCCCGCCCTTCTGAGCCAATGGGAAAAAGCGGGCGAAGGCCCCAACAAAATGCTGCTGATGGGCGACGCGGAGCAGATCGGCGCGCTGACGCCCACGCTGAAGGCAGCGGTGGGGGAAGACGCCCAGCCGATGCTGTCCAAGCCCACCTATCTGGAGTTTCTGCCGCCCCACGTGGACAAGGGCACGGCGCTGGCCGCCTACTGCGCCCGGCACCGTATCCCCATCGCGCACACGCTGTCCTGCGGCGATCAGGATGTGGACATCCCGCTGCTCAAAGCCTCCGGCCTCTCCATCGCCATGGGCAACGGCTCCGAGGGCGCCAAGGCCGCCGCCCGCCTCCTCGCCCCCTCCAACGACGAGGACGGGTTGGCCAGGGCGCTGGAGGCATTGTTGCTGTGAGGGGAAACCATATCCTATAACTGTAAAACTATCTATAAATATCATCAATATTTTCATTTGTACCGCACTTTCGCGAAAGAAAAAAACATGTGGAATCCTCGACAATTATGGTGTATTATATATCCATATTAGTTCATATTTGGGATGGTGGTAATATGTCTACTATTATAAAATCTGCCATTGTGCATTTATTGGATATTTCGATTGGAATACCCGTATTATCAGAAGAACCCTTGGTTCTTGATAATAATATCTCTGATTATATTTCCTCTGTAATAGATAAGTCCTTTCATAGTGATGACGCTAAGGACTGTGAATTTAGTTCCAAATCTACGGTTTGGACTGAATGTCAAACTGCATTATGGAATGTTTCTGCTATATCTCGAAGCTTTGCAGATGAGTTGTATAATATCATGCGACGAAACAAAGAAATCCCTTCATCATATTGGTTTATGGGCACTTGTGAAATTGAAGAAGTAGAATATCTATATGGATTTAAAATCGACTATCAAACAGCCTTAACCCATTTTATTGATCCACTACAAGGTAAAACTTCCATTAGAATAATTCAACAAAAAGCGTTACTGCCTTCTCATCCCACCAAAATCACGGAGGGCTTCTTCATTAGCACCCAAACACGAAATGCAAAGGTAATAGAAAAAAGGATTCTTGTAGATGGAATCAAGGATTTCTATATTTCTACACAACTTTTGGCTTGTGTGGAAAGTAAAACGCCAAGGCAAAAAGCAAACACAATCATAAAAATTGCTGAAAAGGTTGCAAACCTTTACTATTCTCCAGAAGATGAAATGGATATACATATATCAAATGCAATATTAAGTGAGTTGCAGCATAAACAACCATTTAGAATTAATGATTTAGGTCACAAGTTTTTTGAAAATAATCCCGCTGCTCAAGAAGAGTTCCTCAACAGATTGACAGTAGCAGATATTGCACCTGATGGTAGTTTATCTCTATCAGAAAAATTTCAAAAAAAATTTGAAAAGCAAGCAATAAGAACATCAAGTGGTGTAGAAATTAAGATTCCAATCCAGATATATAGTAACGCTGATGAAATTGAATTCATTACTAATCCCAACGGAACCATTTCACTTTTAATCAAGAATATCGAAATATAAAAATCCAATAAAATCAGGAGGATATACAAATGTCTACGAAAAATATCTATTTGTATAAGGTTATTATTCGTGATACTCAGGAAAATAGGGAAGTTCCTGTTAATGTTTTCAAAGGTTTATTCGAAGAGATATTTAATCGGGAGCAACACAACAACGCAATAACTCTTACCTATCAGGATACGGAACCGATGATCTTGGATATTATTGAAGATACTAATGAGTACCTTTTCGCAAGGCTCAATCGAAAACGTCCAAACAACAGTATGCAAAAGCGTAACTATAGGACATTTGAAATAACTGATGTTCTTCTACCAAACGAAGTAGATAATAATGGTGTTGAATGGTTTACCTATTGCATTTTAGGATATCGTCACGGAATTTTATCTCTTGTCAATTCAAAAGGAGCGCCGAATGAGGGCGCTTTTGCAAGGGTTTTTTCAATGTACAATCATCGGTATTTACTTGAAACAGAAGGAATACCTAATCAAGACCTTCTTCAAGAGCTTTTAAATGGCCGCTCCCCTGAAATAAACAGAATTCAAGTTAATATTCCTCAGCCAGATGCACAGATCTTACAAGGATTATTTGGATTTAATGATGCCCAAGTACTACAAGCCATTAGAGAAAACACATCCCGCCTTGTTTTTGAGGTTAAGCCAGCTTTTCGAGATGCCCTTATCGATAATGTCGGGTTAATTACAAGGTTAATTAATGCCCTACAACATAACAGAAATAGATATACATCAGTCATTTTATCAGGAAAGCCTACAGCTAATGAGCGCCAACGTCAATATGATCTTTATGAAGAGTATTTTAAATATCCAATAACCGTGAATGAGTATCGGCAAGAAGACGGGCGTAAAGTAGAAGTTGCAAAAGAGATTATTCTTCAAGATTACCGAAACAATATGATGACCGTTTATGATGAATACAGGGATATTATCTTGGCTGTTTGCAATCGCTAATATGTTATTTATGTATTAAGCCTATCAAGGGAGGGCAACATCGTGAGAAAATGGTTAAAAACTATACTCTGTGTTTTGCCTTTAATTCTATCCATCACTGGCGCAATGATAGCAACATTCAAAAATTCTTTGATTGTTATAACCATGGAAACGTCCTTTCATTTTAATCTCATCACGGTAAACGCTCTTTTTGGCGGTTTTCTTTACACCAACTACTCTCTCCTGATCGGATTAATTGATAATCCCACAATACAAAAAGTACAGAGCACTAATATCATTCAAAAGCGTAATTCGCATATATTAAAAGGTATAATATATGCTATTATTTCCATTATTGCCGGATTATATGTAATAGTATCTAATCCCGGTTGCTTATTTATACAAAAATTACTATATTCTTTCGCCCTAAATGCTGAAGTTGTATTTATGGTCTTCCTAATTATATACTTTGGATTATCATTATATGAGATGAATCAGCTAGTTAAAAGCGTCTTTTCTACAACAGCTAAAAGAAGCGATGAAGAAATGAACGCCTTGAAAGAAAAGATTCAGAATGCCCCTCCGAAGTGAACATAATCTAACAAAGATATAAAAAAGAATTTTTCTCGATGCAGAAAACTCTATATTATCTCTCTATACTTACAGAACTTACAGAGTCTTTTCCATAAATCGGCTAATCGAAAAAAACCGAGCGCCCTTTTCCTTCCCGGGAAAAGGGCGCTTGTTTGTCTTTTCTTGCTCACACCGCACGCTTACCGCGCGTCCGGGCCGAACATTCTGGTGATGGTTTCCCGCCCGGCCACGCCGTCGGGCGCGAGGCCGTTGTTTTTCTGGAACTCCTGCACCGCCGCCTTGGTGCCTTTGCCGAAGGAGCCGTCGTCGTCGCCCGGCTTCAGGTAGCCCAGCTCGATCAATTTCTGCTGCATGGCGCGCACCTGATCGTTCTTGTCGCCTCGGCGCAGGGACGCGATCTCGGTGGGCCGGGGCGTGGGGCTGGGCCGCGGCGTCGGATCGGGCGTGGCGGTCGGCTCCGGCGTGGGGGCGTCGGTGGGCGTAGGCTGCGCGCCGGGGATCACGCCAAAGTTGACCGCCCCCTCGGGGATGGTGGTGCTGCGGCTCTGCGGCACGGTGGTGGCCTGCGTTATCTTGGGTGCTTTCATGGCGCGCACCAGCAAGATCAAAATGACGACCAGCAGAAGGCTCAGGATCAGCAGGACGATACCGCGCACCTTCGCGTCATTCATGCTTTCGGGGTTGGTGTTCACGGGCGCTTCCTCCCTTGATGATGTCCACTAAAAAGATACCCGTCCGCGTTTTTTTTGTCAAGTTTCGGCGATGCGGCGCAATATCTCGGCGTCCGCCGGGCAGAACGCATAGAATGGGATATCCGCTTTGGAAAGCCATGCGAAGGCCTGATGCTCCAGCATTTTAGGCGCTTCGCCGCACAGCGCGCAGCGGTACAGATATAGGCGGACGGTGAGGTCGGGGTATTCGTGGGTCAGGCTCATAAACAGTTTGTCCACGCGGACGGGGATGCCCAGTTCCTCCCGGCACTCGCGCTTTAACGCCTGCGCGTGCGTTTCGCCCGGCTCCACCTTGCCGCCGGGAAACTCCCACAGCCCGCCGCGCGCCTTATGGTTGGGCCGCCGGCAGGCAAAAAAGCGCCCGCCGTCCCATATCAGCGCCGCCACCACCGTTGCTTCGCGCATGGAATCGCCTCCTGAAATACAGTATACCACACCTTGAAACCGCTTGCGCATCGCGCCGGTACGGTATATAATGAACACGCATTCACATGAATGTACAATCATTCGTTAAGGAGGGCTGCGCCGTGCGGGAAGAACTGCTGTCAAAAGCCTCGCGGATGCTGAAAACGCTGGCCGACCCGACGCGCCTGCGCATCCTGGTGCTGCTGGGCGAAGAGGAACTGCCCGTCAAAGCGCTCAGCGAGGCGCTGCAAATGGAGCAGTCGGCCGTCAGCCACCAGCTGGCGGTGCTGAAAAAAGAGCGCCTGATCGCCGCGCGCCGCGCCGGGCGGCAGACGTTTTACGCCCCCTGCGACCACCACATCTATTCCGTGCTTCGGCAGGTGCAGGAGCACGTTCAGGAGGAATACGCATGACCGAGATCATCATTACGCCGCTGCACTGCGGCGACTGCTCCAAAAAGCTGATCGCCCTGCTGGAAAAAGAAACGGGCCTGACCGGCTTTGCCTACCATGAGGAGGAAAACAGCCTGACCCTGCCCGACAGCGCGCCCATCGACGTGGTGCGCGCGCTGCTGGACGCCGAAAAAATCGCCGTCTGCCACCATATTGAAAACGGCCAATGCCTGTGCCCCCAGTGCGAATACGGCGAGGGCGCGGAAAACAACGCGCACTGCGCCTGCGACAGCCGCCACGGCCGCGAAGGGCACGATCACGAACATGGCCACGCGCACGGTCACGCACACGGCCACACGCATAGCCACGCCCACGGCGGCTCGGTGCGCAACGTGTTCATCGTATTCCTGATGAACCTTCTGTTCTCGGTGGCGGAATTCATATTCGGCACCGTTTTTCGCTCCACCGCCATCTTTGCCGACGCCGTGCACGATCTGGGCGACGCGATGAGCGTGGGGCTGGCCTTCATCCTGGAAAAGCAGAGCAGGCAGCACGCCGACAAGCGCTACACCTTCGGCCGCCGCCGCTTTTCGCTGCTGGGCGCGCTGATCACCGGCATCGTGCTCATCACCGGCAGCCTGTTCGCCCTGCTGCGCAGCGTGCCGAGGCTGCTGCATCCCGCGCCCGTCAACTACGAGGGCATGCTGGTGATGGCCATCCTTGCCATCCTCATGAACGCGGTGTCGGCCTGGGCGCTCAGCCGCGGCCACAGCCGCAACGAGAGCATGCTCAACCTGCACATGCTGGAGGATATGCTGGGGTGGATCGGCATCCTCGTCATTTCCGTCGTGCTGCGCTTTACCGACTGGTATTTCCTGGACCCGCTGTTTTCCATCGGCATTTCGGCGTTCATCCTCCATGAGGCCGCGCCGCAGGTCATCAGCGCCCTGCGCATCCTGATGGAATCCGCCCCCGAAAACGTGAACATGGAGCAGGTAGGCCGCGGCCTTCTGTCGCTGCCCGGCGTGCACGGCCTGCGCCACCTGCATTTGTGGAGCATGGACGGCGAAACCAACAACTGCGCCGTCACGCTGTTTACCGCCGCCTCCTCCGCCGAGGACCAGCGCCGCATCCGTTTGGAAGCGCGGCAGGCGCTCGCCCCCTTCCATGTGGAGTGCTCCACCATCGAAATCGATCACGACCCCGAAAAGCGGTTTACGGGGGATGGGGGAGAAGCGTAAAACAGTATGTAAAAGGGGCTGCCGCAAGCTTTGATTCTCGCGGCAGCCCCTTTTGTATGCAGAAAAATAATGGCAAGGTGTTCGTTATTTGATATCCCGGTATTCTCTTTCACGAAGCACTTCCTCAATGCTGTGATAGGCAGCATGGGTGAAGATGCTTTTGATTTCGTCCGCGCAGTTCAGCGCCACCGCCAGCTTGGTGAGAAAGATCAGGGAAATCTGTCCGCTGGTTTCGAACCGTTTGATGCTGCCGAAGCTGACGTTGCTCTTCTCCGCCAGCTGCCGCTGGGACAGGCCCTGCCGCTTTCGGATGCCGCAAAGCCGCCCCGACAGGGCCAGATTGATTTCTTCCGGGGTTTCCCAAACGAATGCCACCACCATCATCCTTTGGATAATATATGATCTATATCTGCTGTATTTCATCCATATTGGATATTATATTATCCAATATGGATTGTATCACGCCATGCTTTTCTTTGCAACCGGCGTTTGTTGTGCAGCTGTCGCGCGTTCTGACTCTTCACGCGATAACAACGCCAAAAGGTCTTACGCTTCTTGAAACATCATCGGCTTTGCCTTATCAAAATACATCACCGCATAGACGGGCAGGTACAGGATGCCGCCTTTCCGTTTGATTTCGCGCGCGTTGGACAGCACAACGGCCCGCTTCACATGATAATCTGCGTTGCCGACAAAGGTATTCAATGCGCTGTGTACCGTATAGTCCTTGCCGGATTTGACCTCTATGGGCATAACGGACAGGCTGCTGTGGTCGTCGATCAGAAAATCCACCTCACCTTTGGTGCGGTTGTCGTAGTAATACAGGCTGTGGCCGTGGGCGATCAGCTCGCTGGCCACCACGCTTTCATAGACGGAACCCAGATTGACGCTCTTTTCATCGTCCAATATGGCGCGGATGTTGCTGTCGTACAGAATGCCCGACAACAGCCCTACATCGCTTAAGTACAGCTTCAGCAGGTTTTTGTTGCCCGACTGGATCAGAGGAAAAACAGGGGTGGACACGGCCCGCACCTCCAGCGCGATGCCCGCGCTGATCAGGTACTCAAACTCGTCCTCATAATCCCGAAACGTTTTCCCTTTCTTATTCTCGATGGACTGCACCACCACACGCTTCTTTTTATTGGCCAGATTGGAAGGAATCAAATCATACACGCGCCGGATGTTCAGTTTCCTTTCGGCGTCGTATTTGGAGGCGTCCGCCGCGTAAAAACTGTGAATTTCGCGCTGAATCTCCCGCACCGCCTGTATGTTCATCTGCTCGATATAGGCGTTGACCGCGTCGGGCAGCCCGCCTATCAGCAGATATTTGCGAAAATAGTCCATCATTTTGTTGTGCGTCGCTTCTTCCATGGTTTCAAGGCGCTCCATTTTTTTACGGATGGCCGCAACGGCTGCCCCGTTCATGCCGTTTGCGTACAGAAACTCCTCAAAATCAAGCGGAAACATCCTGATTTTGCGGATGCTGCCCATCG
>CAZFUT010000032.1:0-26098 GCA_964522425.1 uncultured Oscillospiraceae bacterium | reverse complement strand
CCTCCTGCCACCAGAATTCGCTGGTGCGCAGGAAGGGGCGGGTGGTCTTTTCCCACCGCATCACCGAGCACCACTGGTTGTACTTCATCGGCAGGTCGCGCCAGGACTGCACCCACTTGGCAAACATGGTGCAGAAAATGGTTTCGCTGGTCGGCCGCACGGCCAGGCGCTCCTGCAATTGCTCGGTGCCGCCATGGGTCACCCACGCCACTTCGGGGGCAAAGCCCTCCACATGCTCCGCTTCTTTTAACAGAAGGCTTTCGGGAATCAGCATGGGCATGGCGACGTTCTCGTGCCCCGTTTCCTTAAAACGCCTGTCCAGCTCTTCGTGGATCAGCTCCCATATCCTGTTGCCGTAGGGGCGCAGCGCCATGCAGCCGCGCACCGGCGTATAATCCATCAAATCGGTCTGGGTCACCACGTCGGTGTACCACTGGGAAAAATTCTCGTCCCTCGGCGTAATATGCTGCACAAACTCCTGCTTCTTTTCTTTGGCCATGCTGTCCTCCTTCAAAAATAAGGCCTTCGTCCCCACACGCAGGGACGAAGGCTCTCCTTCGCGGTACCACCTTGCTTGGCGTCAAAACGCCCGCTCTTGCCCTTAACGCGGGAAACGTCGGGGATTGGCCGATCGCTCGGGGGCGGGTCGGTTTCCGTGCGCGCTTTCAGCCGCGGCGCGCTCTCTTTGGGTGGAAACCCTTTCCCCTTCAACGCTTCGCTATTATACGGTTTCTCTTTTCCCGCTGTCAAGCAGCAGTTGAATAACAGCGCAGGTTGCGGTATCATCCTTTCAATCAAACGAAAAGGAGCAGGCGCATGAACAAAGTGCAGATGCGGGCGGAAATCGCGGCCATCAGGCGGTACCTAAAGAAATGCTGCCTCTATTTCGGTGTCGGCCTCATGCTGGCCTCGGCCGGATTTATCGCCTGGGACGATGGGTTCTTCAGCGAGTTGACCGGCACACCCCTTGGCAGACTGCCCGCTTATCTGCTCTTGGGGCTATGGGTGCCGGGCATGTACGTTGCCGGGGCGCATTTGACAAAAGCAGCCGAAAACGGCCATCACGCCAGCATATTGGACGCTTTCTATTATTATCTCTTTTTTCTGTTCGCCGGTCTGTTCATGCTTTTCCCCTCCGTGGTCAAGCGCATGAAGAGGCTGCGCGAACTGGAAAGAAGCCTGTATTGGTCGTAAAGAAGCGCTCGGCAGATCAACGGTTCACGCAACGGTTCCGGTCGCGAACCTCGCTTGAAGAAATGCTTGCAATTCCTTTCACGCTGTGATAATATATTTTAGCTGTCATTTTCGAACGCGTCTAAGGGCCTCGCCCTTTGAATACCAGCAGGGAGGTGTAACAGATGGGAAAGTTTTGTGAGGTTTGCGAAAAAGGAACGATGAACGGCAACTTGGTCAGCCACTCCAACCGCAAGAGCGGCAAGAAGTGGGCCCCCAACGTGCAGTGCATCCGTGTTCTTGTGAACGGTAAACCCCAGCGCATGAACGTATGCACCCGTTGCCTGCGCAGCGGCAACGTTGTCCGCGCCCTGCCCAGCGTTTCCGTTGCAGCCGAAGAAGCCTAAGCGTATTCGTCCGCTTGTTAAAACCCCCGGCCTTTGCCGGGGGTTTTGCCATGCCTTGTATTACTTTTTCTTCCTTCTGCTGTCGCCCAGCAGCGAACCCAGTTCGCCCATGCGCTCCAACACATAGCCGCAGCCCGCGGCCACACAGTCCTGCGGCTGGTCGGCGGTGCGGCACTGCACCTTGATATCCTCGGAAATCACTTCCTGCAGGCCCTTCAGCAGCGCGCCGCCGCCTGTAAGCATGATGCCGTTGTCGAATACGTCGTTGGCCAGTTCCGGCGGCAGATGCTCGATGACGCCGCGGATGCCTTCCAGCATGGCGCGCAGCGGGTCCTCCATCGCCTCGGTCACTTCCGCGCGGCTTAAATCGATCTGCTTGGGCAGGCCGCTCACCAGATTGCGCCCGGCGATGGGCAGGGACAGATCGGTTTCCCCCAGATCGCGCACCGTGCCGATGGCGCACTTGATGTCTTCCGCCGTGCGAAAGCCGATCAAAAGGTTGTGCTTGAGCCGCACATATTTGATGATGGCCTCGGTAAACGCGTCGCCGCCCACAATCTCGGTGCTCTCCGTCATGATTTCGCCCGACGCGATGGCGGCCACATGGCTGTTGGAGCCGCCGATATCGATCACCATATGCCCTACATGGGGCATCACCTGCAGGCCCGCCCCCACCGCGGCCGCCATGGGGCGCTGCAAAAGCTGCGTGCGGCGCGTGCCCGCTTCCAGCATGCCCAGGATCAGCTGGCGCTTTTCCAGCTCGTTGGCCACCGAGGAAATGGACAGCACGGCGCGGGAGCGCGAAAAGACGCGCTTGCCCACCACCATGGTCACAAAATGCGACAGCATAATGCCCAGCATGTCAAAATCGCGTATCGCGCCCGATTGCAGGGGGCGCACTACCTCGATGTTGCCGGGCTCGCGCCCCATCATTTTGTACGCTTCCATCCCGATGGCGATCACGCTGCGCGTGTCATGGTCGATGGCCAGCATGGACGGCTCATTCAGCACAATGCCCTTGCCGCGGGCGTAAATCAGTACGTTGGATGAACCAAGGTCGATGCCAATATCTTCGATAGCCGCCAAATTTCCCACCTCGCAGACGATTTATCGTCATAATACAAGAATTAAAACCACTCATCCCCACAATTATAGCATAATTGTTTCTAAAAATCCACTATCTTCCACTTTTATATCTGTGACGACGCCGTCCACAGCGAACGGTTGCCCAGCACGTCCACGATCAGGATGCCTACCGTGCCGCGCAGCAGCGGCACTTTTAAGGTTCTGGGCAGATCGGGCGTCGTTTTGTCGCGCACGGCGCCGGCATACACCTTAAAATCCGACCCGCTCAGCAGGCCTGCGTACCACTGATCCACCGCGTCCAGCCCGCTGATGCCGCCGCCCCTTGGTGCCACCCCGTCAAAAGCCGCCTGCGGCAGGGTGTAGGCGTTCAGGTCCACATCGTAAAAGCCGATGCCGGGCATGACGCCCGCATCCACCATGGCGCTGACGGAGGACAGGGGGGCCACCACCTGCACCGCCGTTTCCCCCAACCGTTTCCGGGCTGCCGACAGGGCCTGCGGGCTGCTGTCCACGCCTAAAAAGCGCCGCCCGTTCTGCGCCGCCGAAACCAGCGTGGTGCCCGAGCCGCACATGAGGTCGGCCACCAGATCGCCCGGCTTTGTTGAGCAGCGGATGATGCGGTTCAGCAGCGCCATGGGCTTCTGGGTGGGGTAGCCGGTGCGCTGCGGGTCTTTCTGCTGCATCTGGCTGACGTCGGCCCACACGTCGTCGGGATAGACCGGCTCGTCGTCGTAATAGACATAGGTCTTCCCGCCCGACACGATGGCGCGGTAGCTGCGCCCCTTTTCGTCCACCATGCGCTTCATGTGGTTGGACTGGCTTTTTTTCTTGCCCGCGGGCACCTTGGTGATATCAAAAAACCGGTCCTGCGATTTGCCGTAGAGAAAGATGGTGTCGTGCTTGCGGCTGAAATGCTTCTTGCTGCGCCCGCCCGTCTGATAGCTCCAGATGATCTCGTTGACGAAGTTTTCTTCTCCGAATACCTCGTCGCACAAAAGGCGCGCATGGGCGTTCGCCCGGTAATCCAGATGCAGGAAAAAGGAGCCGTCCTCTTTCAGCAGCCTGTGCGCGGTCTGAATCAGCCTTTTCAGAAAGGCCAGGTAGATTTCCTTTGATGAGGAGGAAAAATCGTCATAGGCGGGCAGCGACAGCGTGCGTTTGCCCGTCGTCCAGCCCTCGCGCCCGATGCGCAGCTTAAACTGAAACCGATCGCCGGTATAGTAAGGGGGATCGACATAGACGCACTGCGCCTGCCCTTCAAAGGGGGTTAGATCAAGCGTCAGCGCGTCGCCCAGTATCAGCAGCCCGCCCGCTCCCTGGACACAGTTGATCTCTTTTTCGCATGTCGCTCTTTGCCAGATCACCTTGCATCCTCCTCCCACAGCGAAAGCTTGTATTGCCCGACGATGTCCCCCAGCCGCTGAAGAAACGTCCGCTGCTCCTTGCAGGCAAACAGCGCGCGCGCCGCCCTTTGGCACGCCTCCACAAAGCCCAAGGAAAGGCCGCGAAAGCCGCTCTCCATCAGCGGGCAGACGGGCCACGCGCGGCGGTCGAGCGCAAGGCGCAGTTGGACGGTCCCTTTTTCATCGCGCCCCGCCAGCGGAACCAACGGGAAAAACCGGCAGGCCAGCGGCCTTTCTTTTCTATCGCAGCTCCCGCCGCAGGTTAACAGGGAAACGCCCGGCATTTCAGGCAGGGGAGACAGCGAAAAGCCGTCCGGCAGGAACTGGTATAGCTTTTCCTCGCCCGGAAAAAGCAGCATCCCTTCCCCCTGCTCGCCCTCCTCACAGCAGGCACGGCCGCAGACAAGGCCGCAGTCAAAATGAAGCGGCGTCGCCCCGCTTAACAGGCCGCGCGCCGTCCTGGCCGCCGTTTCAGCATCCATGCGTTTCCTCCTTAAAATTGCTTTTCATTGTAGCATGGTTTGCCTGCCTTGACAAGATTTGGGCCGTCCTGTATCATGTTTACTACTTATGTATAAGGAGAGTTCCGTATGCGTTTCGCCGTCCCCGACGAGGTTTTGGAAGCCCTGTCCCGCTTAAACCAGGCGGGCCATGAGGCCTATCTGGTGGGCGGCTGCGTGCGGGACGATTATCTGGGTATCCCCTCGCATGATTACGATATCTGTTCTTCCGCCTATCCGGAGGAGATCAAAGCCGTTTTTTCAAATGAAACGACGGCCGATACCGGCATTAAGCACGGCACCGTTACGGTGGTCATGAAGGGGCAGCCCCTCGAAATCACCACCTACCGCGCCGACGGCCCCTATTCCGACGGCCGCAGGCCGGACTATATCCGCTACACCCATCAGCTGGCGGAGGATTTAAAGCGCCGTGACTTCACCATGAACGCCATGGCCTGGCACCCGGAAACCGGCCTGATCGATCTGTTCGGCGGCAGGGAGGATATGGAGCGCGGCATCATCCGCTGCGTGGGACCGGCCAGACAGCGCTTTTCGGAGGACGCCCTGCGCATCCTGCGCGCGCTGCGGTTTGCTTCCGCCTTCCGTTTCGCCATAGAGCCGGGCGCCGTCGAGGCGATGGAAGGAAAAAGGGAAACGCTGCACAGGGTCAGCGTAGAACGCATCACCGAGGAACTGAACAAGCTGATGCTGGGCGCGGCGCCCAGCGAGGTCTTTCGCCGCTTCCCGCGCATTCTGATGGAAGCGCTGCCCGAAATCGCCCCCATGTACCGCTGCCCGCAGAAATCCGTCTTTCACTGCTACGACGTGTGGGAGCATACGCTGCACGCGCTGGCCGAAACGCCTGCCGATCTGGCGATACGCTGGGCGGTGCTGCTGCACGACAGCGGAAAGCCGCACGCCATCACATACGATCCCGACGGCACCACGCATTTCTGGGGCCATCCCACCGCCAGCACCCGCATTGCGGAAAAGGTGATGGCGCGCCTGCGCCAGCCCACGGTGCTGGCCAACGAAGTGTCGGTGCTGGTCAAATACCACGATGAGCGCGTGGGCCCCGACAATTTGCAGCCGTGGCTGAGCCGGCTTGGTTTCTCCCTGTTTGAAAAGCTGATGGCGGTGCAGTACGCCGACATGGCCGCCCATGCCCCCCACGTTGCGGAAAAGGCCGACGCGCTGATGGAGCTTACCGATAAGGCCCGCGCCATGGTGGAAGCGGGCGTCTGCCTGAGCCTGCACGATCTAAGCGTCGACGGCAGGCTGCTGGTGGAAAACGGGTTTGACGCCGGGCCTTTCCTGGGCGATACGCTGCGCTATTTGCTCGACCGCGTGGTCAGCGGCTATGCGCCCAACGACCGGCAGACGCTGCTTTCCATGGCCCTGGAGAGGCTGAAGGATCACAGGAGCCGCGTTTCTTCGCAAAAGCAATAAGAAAACGATCTGAATGTCTATCCTATGTACCAGACGCGCCCCAAGGAGGAACCGCGGGATATTCGCTAAAAAAGTATGGAGGATTTACAATGAAAAAACAGAACTCTGCTATTGCTTTATTTCTTGCAATGTATGTTTTCGTTTCGCTTTTCACTACAGCCTGGGCAACGGCAGAAATGAAAACGGATTCAGGCAAGTTTTCAAATGGACTGCCGTATATGTTTACATCCGAACATTTAGACAACCTAAAAACCGCTTATTTCATTGCAACACATCTTGCGGGTCATCTGATGGTTGAAGAAGTCCATAAGAAGATCATCAGCTTTAATGAGAGGGAAGAGGAATTATGTGCAACCGAAGCCATATACATTGCATACGACATTATACAAAAGGAATGGGGATTATCAGATTTGGAAATTGCCCAGTTGTTTCCTTTTATGATTATCATGAGTATGGTTTTCAAAAGGCCAAATGGGGGGTGTATTTCAACCCTGCCATTCTGAACCTTGGCAAAGAAATGTTTTATGGCGTTGAAATAGATTCCATCAATGGTACTTTGATAAGAACGTGGGATATTTCCGAAACAGAAGGATAACCATAGGGGCTGTCGCAAGACCGCAAAGCTTTCGGAAGCTCCTTTTTATACGCAAAGAAACAAAATGCGAGGTGTTCTTTCGCCGTTTCGAGGCGTCTTCCGGCCGCTTCCGTCTCAAAGCATATGAAAATACGGGAAATCCGCTTACGCTAATCATCGGTGTTCCCGACCGCCGCCGTTCAACGGCTTGCTTTCTGCCGGAAAACGGAGCCGGTGCCTTGCTTTCACAGGACCCGCTCCGTTTGTTTATGCGATGGCTATTCATTTTTCAGGGCGGCTTTTGCGACAGCCCCTAACTTGTTCAATATACTCTTTATTATGCTTCCGGCACCAGCAGGCCCAGGTTGCCGTCGCGGCGCAGGTACAGCACATGGGTCTGTTCGGTATCCAGATCCACATAGACGAAGAAGCTGTGGCCCAGCATTTCCATCTGCATGATGGCATCCTCTATGTGCATGGGGCGAACGGTGTAGGTCTTGTTGCGCACCACTTCGCGCGGCGCCTTCTCGGAAGCCTCCAGCGTCTCGATGAACTCCGGCACTTCTTCCGCGTTGACGTCTTCGCGCAGGCGCTTATCCAGTCTGGTGCGGTGGCGGAGGATCTGCTTTTCCAGTTTGGCCAGCGCCTTATCGATGCCCATGAACAAGTTATCATCGCTGGCGGCCTCAGCGCGCAGCGTCACGCCCTGCATCGGGACGGTAATTTCTACAATTCTTTGATTTTTCTCCTTGCGGAGACGGACAAACATCTCCGTATCGGGCCTAAGATACCGGCTCATGGTCGTGGTCTTCTTCATGATACGGTTGGTGATCCCCGGGGTGATCACCATGTTCTTGGCGGTAATGGTCGTATTCATCGGAACAACTCCTCTCTGTGGGTATCTTGATGTACCTATTATACCCATTCGACGTTCTTTTGTACATTCCTGCCGGCATTGTTTATTGTTCCAAAATTGTCCTCGCCATGGTATACTAAGATGCTGTATCATCAAGCGGTTGTTTTTCAGGTTGCAAAGGAGGGTTCTGTTTTGAAAGGCGTTGTTGTGACCTCTGCCCGCCGTCTGCTGATGGACTACGTCCAGATCGCGCTGGGCAGCGCCATCGGCGCGCTGGCCTATCCCCTGTTTCTGGTGCCCAACAACATCGCCCCCGGCGGCATCACCGGGCTTGCCACCATCCTCAACTACGTGTTCGGCTTCTCCGTCGGCATCACCAGCCTGATCCTCAACATCCCGATGTTTCTGGCCGGTTTCCGCACCATGGGCAAACGCTTCGTGCTGCGCACGCTGGCGGCCACGCTGATATTTTCGGTGATGATCGACTTGATCAAGCTGCAGCCGCTGACGCACGACCCCCTGATCGCCGCCATTTTCGGCGGCACGCTGCTGGGGCTTGGCCTCGCGGTGATCCTCCGCGGCGGCGCGACCACCGGCGGCACCGACATGCTGGCGCGCATGGTGCATAAGTATCTGGCGGGCATCAGCGTCGGCGTCTTCCTGTTCTTCTTCGATTTTCTGGTCGTGCTGACCGCGGGCTTTACCATCAGCGCCGAAAAGGCCATGAACGCCATGATCTGCATCTTCATCTGCTCCAAGGTGGTGGATACGGTATTGACCGGTATCGGCACCGACAAAGCCTGCTACGTCATTTCCAAAAACCACGAGCGCATCTCCGCCCGGCTGCTGAACGAACTGCAGCGCGGCGTCACCGTGATGGACGCAACCGGCGGCTTCAGCGGCCAAAACATCAAAATGCTGCTGTGCGTGGTGGGCCGTATGGAAGTGATGGGGCTTAAAAACATCGTGCGCGAGGAAGATAAAGACGCGTTCATGTTCATCACCGAAACGCACGAAACGCTGGGCGAAGGCTTTCACGATCTGGCCGGAGAGAGCCTGTAAGGAGTCAACATGCATCAATCCCTCTACCGCACATACAGGCCCCGCACGTTCAGCGACATGGTGGGGCAGGACAATATCGTGCGCACGCTGCGCAACCAGGTGAAGGGCAGCCACATCGCCCACGCCTACCTGTTCTGCGGCAGCCGCGGCACGGGCAAAACCAGCGCCGCGCGCATCATGTCCATGGCCATCAACTGCCTTTCCCCCAGGGACGGCGACCCCTGCCTCGAATGTGAAAACTGCCGGACGCTGATGGATGAAGCGTCGCTTGACGTATTCGAGATGGACGCCGCCAGCAACAGCCGGGTCGAAGAGATACGCGAGATGCTGGAAAAGGTCAACTACCCGCCCCAGCGCCTCAAATACAAGGTCTACATCATCGACGAAGTGCACATGCTGTCCAACGCCGCCTTTAACGCCCTGCTGAAAACGCTGGAAGAGCCGCCGGAATACATGGTATTCATTTTAGCGACCACCGAGCCGCAGAAGCTGCCCGCCACCATCCTGTCGCGCTGCCAGCGGTTCGATTTCGGCCGCATCGCGGAGGATGCCATCGTGCATAGGCTGCAAATGGCCTTTCAGGACGGCGATATGGCCGAAGAGGGCGCGCTGCGCCTGATCGCCTCCGCCGCCGAGGGCGCCATGCGCGACGCGTGGAGCCTGATGGACATGTGCCTGGAAAAAGGGCAAAGGCTTACCGAAGAGCGCGTGCGCAGCGCGCTGGGCGCCGTCAACCGCGGGTTTCTGTTTGACTTTTTATCCCTGCTGCGCGACCGCGACGCCAGGGGCGCGCTGGGCATGGCGGACGAGCTGCTGCAGTCCGGCAAGGATGTGCAGGTGTTTTTGAAAGACCTCTCCCGCCACATCCGCGACGTGATCGCCTGCGCGCTGGGCGCCGCGCCCACCGGCGAATCGCCGGAAAATGTTGAAAAGCTGAAACGGCAGGCGGAAAACTTTCCCCTGCCCATGCTGGCGCATGATCTGGATCTGGCCATGCGCACCGAGGCGGAGAGCCGCTGGGCCTCCTCCCAGCGCACCGTGCTGGAAGTATTCACCCTGCGCGCCTGCCTGATGGATCATGACGACCACGGCCCGCTCGCCCTGTCCGCCCGCATCGCCGCGCTGGAAAAGGACATGGAGGCGCTCAAAAGCGGCGCTGTGCTGGCGTCTCCCCCCGCTTTGAACAAAAAGCGGGCCGCGCCTTTGGAAAAGGCCGCCGTCCCCAAAGAAGAGGCCCCCGCCTTAAAGGCAGCGCCCGTGTCCGCGCCGCCTGACAAGGCGCCCGCCGCCGGAGGCAAAACGCCCAAGGATGCGTGGAACGCCATGCTCACGCGGGCCAAGAAGGAATTGACGACCATATTCGGCTTCATCCAGCAGGGCAAGTACGCCGGGTTCAAGGACGGCTGCTTCCGGCTGAGCATGGACGACGCGCACGCTTTCTTCATTTCCTTCTTAAACGACCCCTCCCGCAAGGAATCGGTGGAAAAGATTCTCACCGAAGAAATGGGCGCGCCCGTCCAGTTTGAAACCATCAGGGAAGACACCTCGCTTCAGGAACAGAGCCGGGAAGAGACCGCCAAGCGGGATATCGACCTGCTCAGCGAGCTGGCGGGGCGGGACAAGCTGATCGTGCGCGAATAGCAGGTTTCCCATTGCCTGCAAAAAATGATATACTATGTCTGTACCTTTACGGAAAAGGGTATGGAAGGGAACAAACATGAGCGAAAATCGCAACAGATATTCCAGCGCGCCGCTGCAAAACCTGCGGCAGGCCGAAAGAAAAGCCAAGGCCGCGCCCCGCGCCCCGCGCAGCACAGGCGCGCCCGCCGCCGCGCCTGTGCTGCGCAGCTTTACCGGGCTGCAGGTGATGCTGATGATCATCCTGCCGGTGCTGTTTGTCGTATCGCTGCTGGTACAGAACAATATCGTATTCCTCGTATTTTCCGCGCTGTCGGTGCTGTGCCTGATGGCGGCCTGGCTGCTGTCGGCCTTTGTGCCCAATGCGCGCGCCACGCTGACCATCATCCACATCGCCCTCGTGCTGGTGGCGCTGTTTGCCGTGCTCATCAGCCCCTCGCAGGCCCCGGTTGAAGACAAGCAGAGCACCAATGATCTGCAATCCATCTTTAACAAGGAATCCTCGGCCAGCATGGTCGATATGATGCAGAAGCAGCAGGAACAGTCCGGCCCCACCCCGACGCCCAACCCCGGCCATGCTTCCTTTGCGCAGCAGCGGCTGGAGCAGTTTATGAGCGCGTGGAGCAATATCGACTACGGCGCCATGGCCGATTACTGCGTGCCCTCGTGGGTGGCGGCGCAGAACGACCCGAAGACCTCCATGTTCCACCTGCGCGCCAACCGCTCGGTGGTGTCCTACGAGGTGCTGGACGTGTCGGGCAACGATACCGACCAGACGCGCACCATCAACATGAACGTCGTCATCGACAAGAGCAACGGCAGCGCGCCGCAGACGCACCGTTTTCAGGTGCTGATGGTGCGCATCAACGACGAGTGGTATGTGGACCCCAACTCCTTAAGTTCGCTCGGCGTCATACAGAGCGAACAGGACATCGCCCGAAACGTCATCGCCACCATCGTCCCCACGCCCACGCCCGACCCCAATATTACCCTCTATTACAACCCCGACGGCGGCCTTCGTTACCATTTGGCCAACGACTGCCGCAGCTTAAACCCCGAGTTTCTTCCCCTCACCCACACCTTCCGCTACAGCGAGCTGGGCAACGCACCGTATTCCAAGCTGGTTCCCTGCGGCGTGTGCGGCGCGCCGGGGCGCTGAGCCATGCGCTACCATCTTGACACCATTCCCGTATGGGAAGCCTTTCAGCAGAACGCCGCCTGCCCCCTTTGCCGCCACCGCATCCAAACGGAGGCCCTGCTTGTGGAGCGCGCGCTGGGCGCTTCGGTGATGGAGCCCGACGCCCGCCTGAGGGCCAATCGCCTCGGCTTCTGCGCCCCTCATCAGGCCATGCTGTATGCGCGTGAAAACCGTTTGGGGCACGCCCTGCTGCTGCAATCGCACCTGAGCGAAATTCAAGGCCGCGTTGCGGCGCTTTTTGACGCGGAAGAAAAAAAGCCGCGCCCTTCTTTATTTGCAAGGAAAGATACGCCGCATCCGGGCTTTGACGCCCTGCAGAGCACCTGTCTGCTGTGCGGGCAGATGGAGGAGAGCATGGGCCGCTTCCTGTACTCCCTGCTGCACCTGTACCGGAGCGACGCGGCGTTCCGCACGCTGTACGCCTCCGCCCGCGGCCTGTGCCTGAAAGAGCTGGAGCCGGTGCTTTCCATGGCCCGGCAGCAGCTAAAGGGCGATACCCTGAGGCAGTTTCTCCGCGACACCAGGGCGCTTACGGTGAAAGCGCTTCAAAAGAATATCGAGGATATTGACTTTTTTACCCGCAAGTTTGACTACCGCAACGCCGGTCTTCCCTGGGGCGACAAGCGCGACGCGGTGGAGCGCGCCGTCAATTTCCTGCGCGGCGCGTGCGTGGGCGCTTCCTCCCGCCCCGATCAAAAGGAGAAGAAGGAATGAAGAAGCGCGTTTTTCTGCTTTTGTTTGGTTTGATGATGCTTTTGAGCGCCTGCGCGTTGGCGCAGCAGGTACCCTCTTACCGCCCCAACGCGACGGCGCAGCGGCAGGCCGTTCTGTATTTCCGCTTTTACCGCACGCCGTATCTGGGCAGGGAAGAGCGCACCATCGTGTACGACCCCGCCACCTCCTTTGAAAAGGCGCTGGCGCAGGCGCTGGTGGCAGGCCCCAGCAGCGTATACCCGCACTTAAAGCCGCTGTTTCCCGAGGGCACCAGGGTGCTGGCCGCGCAGGGACAGGGCAGCGTGCTGTTTGTCACCTTCAATGAAAACCTGATGCACGCCTACCCCGACGAATCCAACCCCTTCATGGCCGGTTACCGCGAGGGCGAGGGGCTTATGCGCCGGGAGCTTGCCATGGCCGCCCTCAGCCTTGCCGTCACCGAAAATACCGATTATGCCTATGTACAGCCGCTGGTGATGGGCAATGTGTCCACCGCTACTTCCCTGCGCCTTTCCGAACGCTATTATCTCAGGGAGGGCAGCGCCCTCCCCGCGCCGCTGACACGGGCGGAAGACAAAGCCTTAACGCCCATCAGCGCGGCGGGCCTTTTGTTTTCCGCGTGGGAAAAGCAGAGCGTGGCCGACATGCGCGCCTATATGACGGGCGAAGCCGCCGCGCTGGAAAAACTGCCGGTGCTCAGCAGCTTTACGCTGTCGGGCGGCTCTGTCAGCATGGACGGACAGAGCGCCATGGTGCTCGCCACTGTTTCTCTTGAAATAGCGGGCGGGCACGCTTACGGCATCGCGCTGTGGCCGCTGCGGCTGAAAATGGTGCAGGGCGTATGGCTGGTAGACGCCGCTTCCTTTGGGGCCATGATGGAGGGAATGCCATGAAGCGCCGCCTGATCTGCTTGATGGCCGCTTCGTCCCTGCTTTTAAGCGGCTGTGCCGCCTCCGTCCCGATACGCGAGGGCGCGTCCGTCACCCTGCCGCCCGCCAAGGCCGTCTATCAGGCCCCCACGGGCGATGAGTCGCGGGATATCGTGGAAAGCATTCTGCTTTACCTGCCCGATAGGCGCACGGGGCAGCTTGTTCCCCGCGCCCTTACCGTGGCGCTGCCGCCCAACCGGCACCCCGCCGAAACGGCCATACAGAAGCTGCTTTTCTTTTCGGGCGACGAAGAAAGCGCCCCGCTGGTGAAGGACAATCCCCTGTCGCTGTTTTCCGGCGGAAGCGTGGAAGTATCCGGCGATACGGCGACGCTCAATCTAAGCGCGTCCGCGCTGTCGCTAAGGGGCGAACAGTTGACGCTGGTCGCCCGCGCCATCACCAACACCCTCTGCCAATGGGGCGATATCCGCTATGTGAACCTGCTGATCGCGGGCAAGCAGCCCGGCACCGACATCAGCGCCACCATGCCCATGGGCAGCCTTGCCAAAACCAGCAACGAAGAAAAGCTGTGGAAAACATCGGACGAGCAGGAGCGTTTTTCCACCGTCGCCACGCTGTACTACCCGGCGCCGCTGGGCAAAGGCGTGCTGGCCGAAGCCCGCGCCGTGACCTTTCCCGGCAAGACCCTGCCCGATATGGCGCTGGGGCTGATGACCGCCCTTTCCTCCGAGGCGCAGACATTGCGCGGCGTCCCCGCCGTTCCCCCGCTTGATCTTTTGCTGGCGTCGCCCATCACCGTTTCCGAGTCCAGCGCGGGCAGCGGGCGCATCGTCCGCATCCATTTTCAGGAGACCGCCAACGAAACCTTTATCGCCCACGGCATCCCGCGTTCGGTGATGATGGCCTCCGTGGTGTTGACGCTGACGACCTTCCTGCCCAACGTGGAGGGGGTCGAAGTCACCATCGGCAGCGAAACCGTTTCCTCCCTTGCCCCGACGGGCCTGCAGGAGGGGGGCGTGCAGCAGATCGTGTTCAGGGATAAATTGATGCGCCGCGACGATTTCAGCCGTTTTCTGCTGGGCCTTGTGCCGTTGTATTTTGCCGGGGCGGACGGCCGCCTTGTGCGCGTAGAGCGCGCGCTGCCCTACTACCAGACGCAGAACATCCGCGCGCTGTTTCAGCAGCTGCTGTCAGGCCCCGACGCCGCCGAAGCCATGCGGCAGCTGAAGCCCACCCTGCCTTCGGGCGTTCGCAATGCCGACCTGATCGGTTTTACCGCCGAAAAGGACACGGTGCTGCTCCATCTGTCAAACGATTTTATCGCCGCCTGTCAGGGGCTTTCCCCCGAAAGCGAAAGGCTGATGGTGTACAGTCTGGTCAATACCCTTTCTTCCCTGCGCGGCATCCGGCGCGTGCGCTTCTACGTGATGGGCGAGCAGCCCGAAACCTTTGCGGGCAGCCTGTACCTGCCCGGCGAGTTCCTGTTTAACCCGTCGATATGATTGTATGCCTTCACAAAAACGCCTTGCGGCCGCCGTGCCGCAAGGCGTTTTGAGTGATTCGTCTATCCCTTATGCAGCGGCAGCTCCACGATGAAGCTCGTGCCCTGCCCCTCTTCGCTCTCCGCCCGGATGGTGCCCGAATGCAGCGTCACGATCTGCTGGGCGATGGAAAGGCCCAGACCCGTGCCGCCCGTTTCGCGGCTGCGCGCCTTGTCCACGCGGTAAAAGCGCTCGAACACATGGGGAAGGTTTTCCTTGGATATGCCCGGCCCGTTGTCCTTCACCGTCAGCACCGCATCCCGGCCGTTTCTTAACAGGCTTACCTGTATCTGCCCGCCTGCCTGCGTATACTTGACGGCGTTCTCCATCAGGTTATAGACCACCTGCCCCAGCTTGGCGGGGTCCGCGTACATATCGCCGCTGTCCTCCATGTTGAGGGCGATCTGCTGCTCCTTCTGCTCGGCCAGCGGCTTTAGGCGGTGCGCCGCCTCTTTGACGATGGCGGCGAGGCTCATGCGCTGCCTTGTCAATTTCATCGTATGCGCGTCGGCGTGCACCATCGTCAGCAGGTCGGACACGATGGCGCTCAAGCGGTCGATCTCCTTGTTGACGTCGCTTAAAAACTCGGTGCGCAGCTCCTCCTCCATGTCGGGCTGATAGATCAGCGATTCGATCATGATCTTCATCGTGGCCAGCGGCGTTTTCAGCTCATGGCTGGCGTCCGACACGAATTGGTTGCGCGAATGATCCAGCGTTTCCAGCCTGCCGCTCATGGAGTTGAAGGCCTGCGCCATGTGCCGTATTTCGCCGCTGCCCTTTTCGGGCACGCGCGCCGAAAAATCGCCCTTGCCCATGCGCTGGATGCCGCGCGTCAGCTCGGCGATGGGGTTGGTGAGAATGCTGGAAAACAGCATCCCGCTGAAGATGGCGGCCAGCGCCACCGCGACAAAGATCATCACCATGTTGTCCTGCAAAAGGTACAGGCTCTGCATCATTTCGCGCACGGACGATACCAGCACCAGAACGCCGATCACCTGCGAAGCGTGCACCACGCCCGCGGTGCTTAAACTCACCCACCCCTCGCCCGCAAGGCGGCTCAGCAGCGCTTCACGGCCCTGTACTTTTTCACCCGTCAGCGAATGAATGCCGTAATCAGCCGTCCTGCCCTGCACCAGAATGGAGGCGACCTCGGGGTAAGCAAGCCGCATCCCCACCATTTCGCTGAAGGAATCGCCCTGCACCTTGCCGTCCGCGTCCAGCAGCAGCACGCGGCCGCCCAGCTCGTTGCCGGCTTCGGTCAGCTGCCTGGCCACTTTATCCATCTGCGCGGCATACAAAGAAGGGGCTGTCTGAACAGCCCACTTTTCAAGCCCCGTCCTGTCCTGGCGTATACGCTGTTCGTACAGGTATCGGCTCAGCATATTGGTCAGCGTGCCTGCCATCACCAGAAAAGACAGGCCGATGATCAAAAGAAAGGCCAGCAGAATTTTCCATCGTATGCTGGCAAACAGTTTATTCATCACGGTCACTAAAATAATAGCCTACGCCCCATTTGGTAAAAATAAACTCTGGCTGGGTGGGGTTGCGCTCGATCTTTTCGCGCAGCCTGCGGATGTGGACATCCACCGTGCGCGCGTCGCCCGAGTAGTCGTTCTTCCATACGGCGTCCAGCATTTCTTCGCGGGTAAACACCTTGCCCCTGTGGTTGAGGAACAGCTGCAAAAGGTCAAACTCCTTGGCCGTCAGGCGGATATCTTCACTGCCCAGCGACACCGAACGGTTGATGATGTTCACTTCCAGATCGCGCACCTTGAACACGTTGGCGTCTTCCTGCGCGGTAAACTGGCCGGCGCGCCGCAGGATGGTCTTGATGCGCGTCTTGACCTCCAGTATGTTGAAGGGCTTGGTCATATAATCGTCCGCGCCGTACTCAAGGCCGAGAATCTTATCCATATCCTCGCCCTTGGCCGTCAGCATGATGATGGGCACATTGCTCACCTCACGGATCCTCTGGCATACGGTGATGCCGTCCAGTTTGGGCAGCATCACGTCCAGCAGGATCAGATCGACCGGCTGCGTGCGGAAAATCTGCAGCGCTTCCTCGCCATCCTGCGCCGTCAGCGTTTCGTAACCGTCTTTCTCCAAGGTATACTTCAGCCCTTTGATCATCAACGGCTCGTCATCCACCAGCAAGATCTTAATCGCCACAGGTATTCATTCCTTCCCTTTACGTTGAAGATTGGTCCTTCAGCGCTTATTGTACATCAAAACAGAAAGGAAAATCAAGTGAATTTGACACAACTCTTCATATAAAAGAAATAAAAAAATCACCTGATGCGCTCAACATGGACTATTCATTAAAACGGCGTGCTCAAAAGGCCCGCAAGACGAGGGCTTTTTCAGCGCAGCGTTTCCAGGCGCTCGATATCCTTCTTGCTCCCCAGCACCGTCAATACATCGTGTTCTTCCAGCCGCACATCGCCGTTCATGTCGATCAATACACGCTTATCGCGCTGCACGATGAGGACGCTGACGCCATGCCTGCGGCGCACATCGTTTTCATGCAGGGTCTTGCCCACCCACGCCTTGGGCACGGTGATGGTTTCCATGGCATAGTCTTCGCTCAGGTCGATCAGTTCCAGCACGTTGGGGGCTGTAATGCTCTTGGCCACGCGCACGCCCATGTCGCGCTCGGGAAAAACCACCCGGTCGACGCCCACCTTGACCAGCACCTTGGCATGCATTTCATCCGCAGCCTTGCAAATCACGTACTTCGCCCCGCCCTCCCTGCACAGAAGGGACACAAGGATGGAATCGCGCATATCGCCGATGGATACGATGGCCGCGTCAAAATTGCGCACGCCGATGCGCGCAAAGGCCTCCTCATCCGTCGCGTCCATCTGAAGCGCCTGCGTCACATAGGGCGCGATGGCGCTGATGGCGTCCTCGTCGCCATCCACAGCCAGCACCTCATGGCCCATATCGCACAGCGTTCGGCACAGGGACGCGCCAAAGCGGCCGATGCCGAATACGACAAACTGTTTTCTTGTTCCTGCCATCACCATGGCTCCTTTCTGTTTCCGCTTTCCATCAAGCGGTATCGATGAAAATGATTATCCGACGAGTATCTGCTCCTGTGGGTAGCGGACGGATGCCCCCCTGCCTTCCATCCGACGGGTCAGGGTGAGCATCAGCGTCATGGGGCCCACCCGGCCGATATACATATACAGCATCAGCAGCGCCTGGCTGGCTTTTGAAAAATTCGCCGTCCCCGCCGCCGTCAGCCCCACCGTGCCCAGCGCCGAAGCCGCTTCGTACCCCACATCCACAAACGGAATAGCGGGGTTCATCAGCGACAGCAGCAGGATGCCGGTAAAGGCAAGGCTTAAAAAGATGACCAGGATGCACAGCGCCGCCCGCGTAATGGACAAAGGCAGGCTGCGCTTAAAGGCAGTGACCTCCTGCTGGCCTTTGGCAAAGCTCAGCACGAAGGCAAACAGCACAAACACGGTGGACGTTTTGACGCCGCCGCCGGTTGATACCGGCGACGCGCCGATGAACATCAGGATACCGGACAATAGCTTGCCCCCGTCGCGCAGGCCGTTCTGCGGCAGAGCGTTAAAACCCGCCGTGCGCGTGGTAACGGATTGGAACAGCGCGTTGGTCAGGCGGTGGCCGGCGGGCAGCGCGCCCAAAGTCGCGGGGTTGTCCCACTCCGTAAGCGCGATCAGCGCCGCGCCGCCTGCCAGCAGCGCCGCGGTGGATACCAGCACCACCTTGCTGTGCAGGCTGAATTTGTGAAAGGCCTTGCCCGAAAACACTTCCGCCAGCACAGCAAAGCCAAGGCCGCCGGAAACGATCAGCAGCGACACCACGCCCAGTGTATACGGGTCGCGCGCAAAGCGGGTCAGGCTCCCCTCCGTCGAAAACAGGTCGAACCCGGCGTTGCAGAACGCGCTGACCGAATGGAATACGCTGTAAAACAGGCCGCGCTTTACGCCAAAGAGGGGGATCATTTTCACGCTCAGCAGCGCCGTCCCCGCAAGCTCAATGGCCAGCACGATCAGCAAGAAGCTAATGGTTCTGCGGACTGTGCCGGACAAGCCCGGCATGCTCATGCTTTCGCTTAGGAGGGCGCGGCTGCGCAGGGTGATGCGCTTTCCGATGAACACCGTGATGGCCGTGGCCACGATCATAAAGCCCAACCCGCCCACCTGGATCAGCAGCATGATGACAATTTCGCCAAACAGCGAAAACGTGCGCGCCACATCGACCAGAGTAAGACCCGTCACGCAGGTTGCGCTGACGGAGGTAAACAGGGCCGTCCACACCGGCACAGCCTCTCCGTTTTCCGCCGCCTGGGGCAGGCACAGAAGAAGCGTACCCAGCGCAATGATGGCTAGAAATCCAAGCGCCAGCATCATTTCCAGCGACATAGCCCGTCTGGCTTGCTTCATCAAACGAAATTCCCTTCTTTCGGCCAAATGAAGAAAAGGCTGTCCCACGGCATCCGCCCCAGAACAGCCTGATACGCGGCGTCAGCAATTACTTTTCGCCGTCTTCTTCCTGCTCGTCGTCTTCATCGTCTTCCGTTTCGGGGAAGAGCGGCTGATGGCAGGAGGGGCAACGATAATCCTCTTCCAGATCAAAGTCGGCCACGTCAAAATGCGTCATATAGCCGCAATGCGGGCACTCATACTCGACAACGCTGTTGTCCACATCGTCGCCTTCTTCGTCGTCATGGTCTTCGCCGCAGGAGCAGCCGTCCTCTTCCTCGTCGTAGACGGCTTCTTCCAGCGAGGTCAGATCCCCGTTGATTTCCTCCACGAAATCGTTTATTTCGTCAAGGTCTTCACGCTGTTCTTCCGCTTCGTGGGCAAAGTCTTCCAGCGCCTCGATGATCTTCAGCAGCAGCTTGTGTTCGGGCGTGTCTTCGCTCAGCTTCATGCCTTCGGCCAGTCCCTTGATGTAGGCCACCTTTTCCGACAGATTGCTCATATGGCTCTCCTCTCCCCGTGGATACGGGTTATACTTACGCGCGGGACAGATATTCGCCTGTGCGGGTGTCGATCTTGATTACATCGCCGATGTTGATGAACAGCGGCACCATCAGTTCAAAGCCGGTTTCCAGCGTGGCGGGCTTGTAGGTGTTGGACGCGGTATCGCCCTTGAAGCCCGGCTCGGTCTGGGTGACTTCCAGCTCCACAAAGTTGGGCGCTTCCACCGAGAACGCCTCGCCCTTAAAGAAGCGGATGTTCACGTTGGTGTTTTCCTTCACATACTTGATAGCCTCTTCCACATGCGAATGGTTGAGCGGCAGCTGCTCGAAGGTTTCGGGATCCATGAAGTAATACAGGTCGCCGTCGCTGTACAGGTACTGCATTTCCTTGGTTTCCACAATGGCGCGGGGCATTTTGTCGGTGGGGTTGAAGGTGCGCTCGATGACGGCGCCGGTCATGATGTTCTTGATCTTGGTGCGCACGAAAGCGGCACCCTTGCCGGGTTTCACGTGCTGGAAATCCACAATATTCCACACGCCGCCGTCCCATTCAACCGTAATGCCCTTCTTGAAATCGCCCGCTGTAATCATATCTGTTCCTCCACTTTATGATAGAAATTTATATCTTGCAACGATGTTCGTCACAGTATAAGCAGTTCCCGGGGCGCGCAGACAAAGCTTTCCGCGCCGTTTTCGGTAATCAGGCAGGTGTTCTCTATCCTGACGCCGCCCAGCTCCGGCACATAGATGCCCGGCTCCACCGTGACGACATGGCCGACGGCCAGCGTTTCATCGCACAATTGGCTCAGGCGCGGCATTTCATGGATATCGATGCCCACGCCGTGGCCCAGCCCATGCCCGAAGCATGGGCCGTAGCCCTTTTCGGCGATCATATCGCGCGCAATGCTGTCGATATCCCGGCACTTTTTGCCGGGCGCCAGCGCCTTTTCCGCGGCCAGGTGCGCGCTGAGCACGATGTCGTAGATCTCTTTAAGCTTGGGATGCGGCTGCCCCAGCGCCACCGTGCGCGTCATATCCGCGCAGTAGCCGCCGAAGCGCACGCCGAAATCCAGCGTGATCAGATCGCCCTTTTTGACCCTTCTTTCGCCCGGGACAGCGTGCGGCAGGGAGCCGTTTTCGCCCGACGCCGCAATGGTATCAAAGGCAAGGCCCTGACCGCCAAGCTCCAGCATTTTGAAATCCAGCTTGAGCCTGATCTCTTTTTCCGTCATGCCCTCTTTGATTTCGCCGATGATGTACTGGAAGGCACGGCAGGAGATATCG
This sequence comes from uncultured Oscillospiraceae bacterium, assembly GCA_964522425.1. GTDB lineage: Bacteria > Bacillota > Clostridia > Christensenellales > Aristaeellaceae > DTU024. The sequence continues at coordinate 5,363 of CAZFUT010000032.1, read as the reverse complement.
CAGGCTCTGCGGATGGCGTCCGCCTCTTTCGCGTCCTTGACCCGGCGCAGCGTTTCCGGCTCGCCCCGCATGGGTACGAAGGAGAAATCGGGCAGGGCGGCGCGCATTTTGTCAAACTGCTCGACCGTGACATAGTCGCTTTCGTAGCGCAGCGTATGCACGCCCCATTGTTCCATCAGTTCTTTGGTGTACAGGTTGTACCCGCGCTGATTGGATATCTCATACACCGGGAAGCCGGCGGCTTCGCGCCCGGCCTGCTCGGTGTAGCGGAAGTCCGTCATCACGGCGGCTTCGCTGCCCGTAATCAGCAGCTGGCCTTCGCCCGCGAACCCGCTTAAGTAAAACACGTTCGACGGCTTCTGGATCAGCAACCCTTCCCCATATTGAAGCCTTGCCTCCTGTCTGAGGCGCTCTACTCTGTTCATGCATCCTCCCCGTCATTGATTGACGGCATAATTCTACCATAAAACCGTTGAATTGACTACATATCCCGCGAAATTTGTTGAAACGGCGCGCTTTCCGGCCCCACGCGCTGTGTTCCCGCCGTGTTTCAGGACAGCCCCCGGTAGGTATCCAGCATGGTCCTTGCATCCTCCGTCATCGTGCCGCGGCTCTCGCAGATCACGGTGGGCGCGTAGGCCCGCTGTTTCAGCAGCGGCGCAAGGCATTCAAACCTCGGCCCAAAGCCCAGCGCCCTGTCGGCAAAGGTGCGGTGCTTTTTTTCGCCGTTTTCGCCGTACTCTACCGTGGAAAAATGGATGTGCATGGCGCGCGCGCGTGCCCCGCCCAGCACCTCTTCCACCCTGTCCAGCACGCGGGCAAAGTCTTCCGTTTCTTGCAGGCATCCGCGTCCCAGCGCGTGCAGGTGCGCAAAATCCAGACAGGGGATCAATCGTTCATCCCCGGCACAGAACGCCAGCGTTTCATCCAGATCGCCGATCTGGGCGGGCTTGCCCATCGTTTCCACGCAGATGCGGACGGAAAAGCCGCCGTCCTCCAGCATATCAAGCGCTTCCCTCAGCCCCTCCGCGCTGTATCGTATCGCGGTCTTCCGTTCCATCCCTTTGGACGAACCCACATGCACCACCATGCGCGTCCCGCCCATCCAGGCAAGGCGCAGCGCCGTTTCCCGGATGTAGGCAAGGCTTTTTTCCCTCGCCTCCCGATCGGGATTGGCAAGGTTGATGTAATACGGCGCGTGCGCCGACAAGGCGACGCCGTGCTCCCGGGCCGCTTCGCCGATCTTCTTCGCGGCTTCCTCCGACAGAGCGGCGCCGCGCCCCATGGGGTACTCAAACGCCGTTAAGCCCATGCCGCGGATCCATGCAAAGGCTTCATAGGTATGCCGGCAGCCTGCCGCGTAAAAGCTTTCGGAATTGCCGGCAGGGCCAAAATGCGGGCCGGTCATTTCGCCCCCGTGCGCTTGTCGAAGGCCGCCCACAGCGGCGCGTAGATGGCCACCGCCTGCTCATGCTCCTGCAGGGTGCGGGAGAAATGGAGTTCGCCCGTATCGGGGTTCTTGCTGCAAAAATACAGCACATTCTGCTGCACGAATTCTTCATCGGGGTACAGCGCCGCCTGTATCGCCGCGGGCGACGGGCTGCAGATGGGGCCGACGGGCAGGCCCTTGTTGCGGTAGGTATTAAAGTAAGACTGTATGCTGAGGTCTTCCTTGTTCAGCACCATGCGCCTGGTGCCCAGCACATACTTGATGCTCACGTCGCTGCCCAGCGTCATCCCCTGCCTGAGCCGGTTGTGGAATACGGCGGAAACGCGGGCAAAATCAGCCGTCTTGGCTTCTTTTTCGATCAGCGACGCCAGCGTCATCACCTGATCCATCGTCATGCCCATTTCTTCCGCGCGCTGGTGCAGCGGCTCCTTAAACACCGCTTCGGTCTGGGAGAGCAGCTTTTTGATGATGTCGTTTTCATCCGCCGAAAGGTACACCTCGTAGGTATCGGCGGCAAGGTAGCCTTCCAGCGCATATTTTCTGTCCTGCGCGCGGCCGCTTTTTAACACATCCGCCACATAGTAATAGGCGGAAAAATCGCTGCCCGCCCTGCACTTGGCCAAAAAAGCATCGCCGCTTTGCAGCACCTTTTCCTTGACCAGGTACCGGGCGATATCCTCCACCGTCCACCCCGGGATCACCGTGATGGTGCGCACCATGGGCTTGCCGTCGCCCGCCGTCAGGCTTTCCACGATGTCGCGCACCGTCATGGCGCGGTTCAACATATACTCGCCCGACTGTATCTTCTGACTGAAGCCGCTGAAGTCCGCATAGTATTTGAAGAAGGAGCTGCTGCGCACAAGGTTCTGCTTTTCAAGGTTCTTGGCGACCCTTGTCAGGCTGTCGCCGTTGCTGACCACGAAGGCAACGGGGGCATTGTCCTCCGGGTTGACCGGGGCAACCCACTTTGTCTTGATATAGCCCGTCGCCAACGACACGGCGCCCAGCAGGAGGATCAGTGAACAGGCAAACACCAGCACGGGCCGGAGCACGCCCCACAGCCATGCATACCAATAGAAGCCGTACGCTCTTTCCTCGTGCAGCGATTCCATCGTATAAAGCTTGTTCCGTTTTTTTCTCACGGTGCTTCCTTACATTTCCGGCAGTTCAAAATGAATGTCCGCCGCGTCGGACAGCAGCTTAAACACATCCCCCATCATCTTTTGCAGGCGCATTTCCGCCATCAGGTACCGGGATGTATCGGTGCCGCCGTAGAGGAGGGAGGATATCTGCGAAAACCGCTGCATATCGTCGGAGGGCATGCTCTGCCCCGACATGGCGCTCATTTGCAGGGATACCTGCAGCTTTTTGTATTCCTTGATAAGCGCCTTGGCGGTATCGCTTTCCTCCATGCGCTCTTTCGCTTCCGCATATTCCACGTATTCGGGCGAGGTGCGGATCGCTTCCGCAAGGTTTTTGGCAAGCGTTAAAACCATCGTTCCCTTTCTCCTGAGAAGATTCAAAAAAATAGAAGCTGATATCATCAGCTTCTACAGTATAGCACAATCAGCCAAGGTCAACAATCACCGGCAGGATCATCGGGCTGCGCTTGATCTTGTCGAAGATATAGCGCTTCAGTTCATCCTTGATGCGGTTCTTGATGCTGGGCCAGTCGCTGCCCTCGATACGCGTATAGGATTCAATGATCTTGCGCACCGTATCGCGGATGCCCTCGATCAGGTCTTCATTTTCGCGCACATAGACAAAGCCGCGCGACACCACATCGGGGCCGGATACCAGCATGCTGTTGGTGCGGTCAAACGCCATGGCCACAATGATCAGGCCGTCCTGCGACAGGTGCTTGCGGTCGCGCAGCACCACATTGCCCACGTCGCCGATGCCAAGGCCGTCCACCAGCACGGTACCGTTGGGCACGATGCCCGCCAGCGACAGGCTGTCCCTGCCCATTTCGATGACCTGGCCGATCTGGGGCAGCACGATGTTTTCGCGCGGCATGCCCATTGCCTCGGCCAGCTCGGCGTGCTGCCACAGCATCCGGTATTCGCCGTGGACGGGGACAAAGTACTGGGGCTTGACCAGCGCGTGCATGAGCTTTAATTCTTCCTGGCAGGCATGGCCCGACACGTGCACGGCGTCCATCGCCTCGTAGATCACTTCGGCCCCGCAGCGGTACAGCTGGTTGATCACGCGGGAAACAAACACCTCGTTGCCCGGGATGGGCGTTGCGGAGATGATTACCTTATCGGTGGGCTTGATCTGCAATTTGCGGTGCTCGGCAAAGGCCATGCGGGTAAGGCCGCTCATGGGCTCGCCCTGGCTCCCCGTCGTCAGCACGAGAATCTGATCGTCCCTGTAATTGTTGATGTCGTCCATCTCGATCAGATTGTCGCGCGGAATGTTGAGCTCGCCAAGCTCCATCGCCACGGTGCTGACGTTCACCATGCTGCGGCCCACAAAGCAGACCTTGCGGCCGTATTGGGCGGCGCAGTCGGCCACCTGCTGCACGCGGTTGATGTTGCTGGCAAACATGGCAATGATGACGCGCCCGCGCGCCATGCTGATCTGGTGGTCGAAGGTTTCGGCCACCTTGCGCTCGGACATCGTGTAGCCGGGGCGCTCCACGTTGGTGCTTTCGCACAATAAGGCCAGCACCCCGCGGTCGCCGATGGACGCCAGCGCGCTCAGGTCGGTCGGCTCACCATCGACGGGCGTATAGTCCACCTTGAAGTCGCCCGAATGCACAATGGTGCCGGCGGGCGTGGTGATAGCCAAAGCAAAGGCGCCGCTGATGGAGTGGTTGACCTTGATAAACTGCACGGTAAAGCAGCCGATATGCACGATCTGCCGCGGCTGCACCACATTAAACTGGATGCCGCGCACATTGTGCTCGCGCAGCTTGTTTTCCACCAGCGCCATCGTAAGGCGCGACCCGTAGATGGGGGCGGGCACACGGTCCAGCACATAGGGCGTCGCGCCGATATGATCCTCATGGCCGTGGGTAAAGACATAGCCGCGTATCTTGTCTTTGTTGGCGATCAAATAGCTGACATCCGGTATCACCAAATCAATGCCCAGCATATCGTCCTTTGGGAAAATAGACCCGCAGTCGACGATCAGGATGTCGTTTTCACATTCTATGGCGGTAATGTTCTTGCCGATCTCATCCACGCCGCCCAACGGGATGATTCTTACTTTTGCGTTCTCGGGCACAGTTGTCCTCCTTTTTGCAATCTGATCCGACGGTCCGTATCACATTTCATGCCGCCGCACGATATGCGGCTGCCATTTTACCTCGTTCCGAATCCTGCCGTCGATGAGCCTCACAATCGCCAAGCACAGAGCAAGCCCCGCAAGGCCGCACAGCAACGTCTGCCATTCCCTGGCAAACACGGCATTGCCTGCCAGCAGGCCGATCAACAGTCCCGCCAGCGGGATGGCATACATAATCATGGAAAGTCCGAGGATCTGATGATCCGGCAGCTCGACATCCACCGTTTCGCCCTCCTGAGCTTCCCCCAGCACGCGCACCAGCGCCTGCTTTTTCTGATCCAGACAGCCTGCGCATTTTTCACACGTTTCCAGCCTGTCAAAGCAAACCATGGGCCTGCCGTTCTCGATTCGAATAACCCTGCCGGTTCTGATCATATGATTTTCCTCACAATGTATGGTGGTAGTATAGCACAGCTTTCCGCCCATGTACAGCATTCGAATGTAAAAAAGCAAAATATCTTCCATAGGCACTGTAAACGGGCCGCTGCATGCACATGATATCAAACATACGACAACCTGTACAGACCAGACTGTTCTTTCAAAAAAGCGCCCCACATACGTGGGGCGCAGTGGAAACCGGCGGCGACCTACTCTTCCGGGCCGTTACCAGCCAAGTACCATC
>CAZFUT010000031.1:0-28584 GCA_964522425.1 uncultured Oscillospiraceae bacterium | reverse complement strand
AGGCCCTATGAGATGCTGCTGGGCGCGCTCGGCGGCTGCTACTATGCGACGCTGGTGGATATCGCAGGCAAGATGCGCCTGAAGTACCGGGAAGCAACGGTGGCCGTGCAGGGGCGCAAGCGCCGGGAAACGCCCACGCATCTGGAATGGTGTGAACTGACGCTGGCGGTCAAAGGCGCGGAAGACAAAGAAAAAACAGAGCGCGCCGCGCAGCTGGCCGCTAAGTACTGCTCCGTCTACTATACGATCTCGCAGGTCTGCAAGATCGAGCTGAAGGTCACTCTGGAGGACTGACGTCTATCCTATGAAAAGTCCCTTTCCTGCCGCATGACAGGAAAGGGGCTTTTGCGTCTGGGAAATTACAGGTTTTCGCCGTTTGAGGCGATCACGTCCTTGTACCAGTAGGCGGAATCCTTGGGCGTGCGCTGCTGGGTCTGATAGTCCACATAGACCAGGCCAAACCGGTCGGAATAGCCTTTGGCCCATTCGAAATTATCCAGGAGGGACCACTGGAAGTACCCGGCCACGTCCACGCCCTCCTCGGCGGCGCGCTTAAGGCCCCGCAGATGGCGGCGCAGGTAGTCGATGCGCGGGGCGTCGTGCACGCTGCCGTCCACATGCACCCAGTCGGTGCCGGACATGCCGTTTTCGGTGATGAAGAAGGGCAGCGGATAGCGCCCGTACAGGAATTTCGCGCCCCAGTACAGGCAGTCGGGGGTGATGGGCCACTCCATGGCCGTCTTGGGATTGCCGACGGGGTGGGGCACTTCCTCCGTGCCGCCCGGGCCTTTGCGCACGGTGCGCCCCTGATAGATGTTCTGTGCGTAAAAGTCAAGCGGGGTGCGCAGGGTGTCCATATCGTTTTCCCAGCCCGTGGGGAGGTACCGCCCGTATAGTTTAAGGCCGTCCTCGGGGTAGCGGCCAAGCACGGCGGGGTCGCTCCACCAGGTCACGTTCCAGTACCATCTGTCCTCATTTTCCGGCATGGAAAAATACAGGGCGCGGGCGGCTTCGATATCGCTTTCCCCAAAGGGCATGATGGGGGTAGAGGTGGGGGCGTAGCCGACGCGCGCGCCGGGCACGGCTTCTTTTAATATGCGCCCCGCCAGCCCGTTGGCCTTCAATACATGGTGGCTCATGGGAATGGTCACCGACGCGGGCTCGCGCCGCCCCGGCGCGTGTTCGCCCGCCCCATAGCCAAGGCCGATAAAACACTGCGGCTCGTTGAGGGTGATAAAGTCCTTCACCCGGTCGCCGAATTTCCGGGCGATCAGCGCTGCGTAATCGGCAAACCACTCGGGGCTGTCGGGGTTTTCCCACCCGCCAAGGCGCGCCAGCGCCACCGGGTACTCCCAGTGGAACAGCGTCATGAAGGGGCGGACGCCGTTTGTTAACAGCGCATCGATCAGGCGGTCATAGAAGGCCACGCCCTTTTCGTTGACCGCGCCCCTGCCTTCGGGCAAAAGGCGGGGCCAGGAGAGGGAGAAGCGGTAGTTTGGGATGCCGAGGGCTTTCAGCAGCGCCGCGTCCTGTTCATAGAGGTGATAGTGGTCGCAGGCGGTATCGCCGGTGTGCCCTTCAAAGACCTTGCCCTTTGTGTGGCTGTACTCGTCCCATACGCAGGGGCCCTTACCGTCCTCAAAGGCCGCGCCTTCGATCTGGTAGGCCGCCGTTGCGGCGCCCCAAATGAAATCCTTGCGAAATGCCATGGTATTACTCCTTTACGCCGCCCAGCGCGACACCGCTGATGATGTACTTGCTGAGCAGAAAATAGATGACAAACAGGGGAAGCACCGTCAGCGACAGGGCCAGATACACCGTGCCGTAGTCGGTGCGGAAGCGGTCGGACTTCAGCAGCGACACCAGCATGGGCATGGTGTATTTGCTCTGCGAGGAAATGATCATCGTCGGCTCAAACAGGCGGTTCCAACTGCCGATGAACAGGAAGATGGCCTGCGTGGCAAGCGCCGGCTTCATCAAAGGCAGGGCGATCCGGTTGAAGGTGCGAAGCTCCGAGCAGCCGTCGATGCGCGCCGCTTCCACGATGTCCAGCGGCAGCGCCGCCAGCATATACTGCCGCATGAAGAAAACCACGGTGGGGGAAGCGATGGCGGGGATGATCAGCGGATAATAGGTATTGGTCAGCCCCAATTTAAACATAAAGGTGAAAAAACCGACGATGCTGACCTGCGTGGGGATCATCATCACCGCCATGATGAAGGTGAAGGCGGCGGTGCGCCCCCTAAAACGGTACACCACAAGGCCATAGGCCGTCAATGTGCTGAAATAGAGCGCCAGCACGGTCGAAAAAGAGGAAATGCGGAAAGAATTGAACATGCCGCGCAGCACGTCGAAATTCTGGCGGTTGCGGAGCGTATCCATGTTGGCGGCAAGGCGGCTGCCGGGCACAAGGCTTAAGCCCTGCTGGATGGCGGCGCTTTCGCGGGTGGCGTTGACGAACATGATGAGGAAGGGCAGGAGGCTCATGGCGCACAGCAGCGCCGATACCAGGTAGACGACGGCTTTTTTGCCTCTCAGGCGTGCCTGATAGCTGCCTGTCAATGTACTCATTTTCTGCCTCCTTTCGCCTTCGGCTCTTTATCGCGCAGGACGGCAAAGAGGATGAGGCTTAAAATGCCCGTGACCAGGAACAGCAGCACCGATACCGCCGCGCCGCGCCCATAGTCGTGCGTGCCGTCGTACACCAGTTCCATGATGTACATGGTGGTGGTCTGCGTCATGGCCTTGGCGGGCGAACCCTGCTGGAGCATCATGGCGGGGATGTCGTACATCTGCATCCCGCCGATCAGGCTGGTTACCAGCGTATATAGAAGAATGGGCTTCAGCAGCGGCAGCGTGATGTGGCGGAACACCTGGTTGGGCGAAGCGCCGTCCACCTGCGCGGCTTCGTACAGCGAGGGGGAAATGCCGAGGATGCCGGAAATGAGCACGATCATCGTATGGCCGTACCACATCCAGAAATTGATGAAGGCGATGATGAGCCGCGTGTGCCAGCCCTTTTCAAGGAAGGGGATGGCCACGGTGGCGGCGGTACCGGGATCTAAATAAGCGGCCTTGTCAATGACGCCGAGGCTGGCGAAAATGGAGTTGAAAGGCCCCTGCGGGTAGGCGGCCAGCGCGTAAAACAGCACCGATATGCTGGCGGCGGTGATGATGTTGGGCATATAGACCATGACCTTCACCAGCCCCTGCCCTCGGATGCGCATCCTGTTGTCGGTGAACCATTTGGCCAGAAGGATGGCCAGCAGCACCTGGGGGATGAAGTTGATGATCCACATAAGGGACGTGTTGCGGAAGGCGCGCAGGGCATAGCCCTTCGTGAGCACGTTCACGAAGTTGTTAAGGCCGATAAAACTGGGGCCGACCGTTTTGCCGCCGCCGGTCACCATATACTTCTGAAGCGACAGGTACAGGGTGTTCATCAGCGGATAGGCCTGAAACAGCAGATAGGTGACAAAGAAGGGCAGGATGAACAGGTAGCCGTAGCGCGCGTAGTTCAGCCCTCTTCCCGCCCTGCGCGGCCTGTTTACAGCGGACGCATTGGCTGTCATGGTTCTTTCCTCCATTCATGAAAAAGGGGGAGACGCCCCGGGATGAGCGTCTCCCCTTTGGGTGCTGTCACTCGACCGTGATTTCGGGATAGAGGTCTACCACGGCGTCCTTGAACGCCTGAATGGCGGTGTCATAATCCTTTTCGCCGGTGGCGTAGGCGTTGACCGCTTCGTCCATGGCGATGTTGATGTTCTGGTCATAGGGACTCATGGTGGAGGTGTCGATGAGGGGCGTGACGGCCTGGAACAGCGCGTAGTGATCCTGCCCGCCCAGGAAGTCAAAGGAGAAGCCTTCGTCGATGATGGCCTGAATGGCGGCCTTGTTGTTCACATAGTCCTTGGACTTCAAGCAGTAGTCCTTCATCGCTTCGGGGTTCAGGGTGAAGTATTCCATGATGGCCTTGGCCAGCGGCAGGTTTTCGCAGGTCTTGGCTGCGGTCAGCCAGGTGCCGCCCCAGTAGTAGGGCTGCGGGCCGTTGATGGCCGCCCAGTCGCCGTAGGTGCCTTCGCCGGGCTTAGAACCGCCGCAGTTGCCGGTCATGACCCACTGGATGCCCCAGGTGGAGAAGAAGTAGCCGAGGATGCTGTTGTTGCCGATGCCCGCGTTCCACGCTTCGCTCCAGGGGTTGGCGTTGGCGGTGAGGTTTTCTTCGCGCAGGGTCTTGGCAAAATCAAAGTACCACTTCACCTGTTCGTCGATGTCCAGCACCATATCCTTGTTGACCCAGGGGGCCTTGCGCACGGTGCGGACAACCTGCCACACGTCGCCGTTGGAGGGGATGAGCTTGGTCGCGCCGGCGGACTTTTCGCTGACTTCGCGGGCGGTGGCCAGGAAAGTGTCCCAATCCTTCACCTTTTCCTGCATCTGTTCGGGGGTCTCCACGCCGAGGATGTCCTTGGCAAGGCTGCGGCGATAGAGGAAGAGGCCGGGGGCCGCCTGCCAGGAGGTGCCCTTCACAACGCCGCTTTCATCGCGCGCCACGTCGATGGTATAGGGGTACTGATCGCCCATCATGTCTTCGGTGATGCCCACGTCGCTCAAGGGCAGCGTGTTGTCGCTGTTGACGTACTTGAGCGCGTAGTCGGCTTCGATCAGGAACATATCAATCTTTTCGCCGGCCGTCAGCGCCGCGTCCAGTTTCTGCTGGTAAACGCCGCCGTCGTTGGGGTTGATGACAAACTCGATGGTGTCGCCGTTGGGCAGCACCATGGCGCCGTCTTCCTTCACTTCGCCGCCCACCGCGGGGATGAAGTAGTTTTTGAGCATGTTCTGGAATTCGTCGTTCCAGGCATACATCACAAAGGGCTTGCCGGTCGCCGGCACGTCAAAAGAGGTCTTGTAGGGTTCGGCCAGCGCCGCAACCGTGCCGAGCACGAGCGTCAGCGCAAGCACCAGGGACAAAAGTTTCTTCATGGGTGGATCCTCCTTTTTATTTTGATACCCCGAAGGGTGATCGTTCATACGGGGGCGGACACCGTGGCGCCGTGGATCAGGCGCGTGGGGACGGTGATCATGGGGGGGACGGGGGCGCGTGGGGATTCGATGGCGGCGATCAGCTGCGCGGCGGCGGTCTGGCCGATGCGGGCGGTATCCTGCGCCACGGTGGTCAGGCGCGGCCTGCACATTTGCAGAATGGGCACGCCGTCAAACCCGGCGATGGACAGGTCTTCGGGGATGCGAAGGCCCGCTTCTTCCGCCGCGTTCATGCCGCCAAGGGCCGCAAAGTCGTCGGGCATGATGATGCAGGTGGGGCGGTCGGGCATTTTCAGCAGCCGCGCGGTCACTTCCCTTGTTGCCTGCGGGTTGTGGAACACGCTTTCCACGATGAAGCCGTCGGGGATGGGGATGTTGGCGCTGCGCATCGCGGCGCGGAAGCCGTCCAGACGCTCTTTGGAGCTTTCTGCGGGCGCACCGGTGATATAGGCGACCCTTCTGTGGCCCCTGGAAAGAATGTACTCGGTCAGCGCGCGCATCCCTTTTTCGTTTTCGGAGGCGACGCAGCAGCGGTTTTCCATCGGCTGGTCGATGGTGACGACGGGCAGCGGGCCGTTGACCAGTTCGATGACCTCCTGAGCGTTAAAATCGCAGCAGACGACGCATACCCCGTCCACGTTGCGGTAAAGGCTGTGCTCCAGATAGTTCATTTTGGCCGGGCCCTGCACGCAAAGCTCCCTCGACAGGAAGGTGATGTCGTAGCCGCGCTTTTCCGTTTCGGCCTTGAAGGCTTCCAGCACGGGGGCAAAGTAGTTGTGCGCAAGGCCGCTGCCGCTGATCTCGTTGTACAGTACGCCAAGGTTGCCCGTGCGCCCCGTCTTTAACCCCCGCGCGATGGCGCTGGGGCGGTAGCCCAGCTTCTGCGCGGCGGCCAGCACCTTCCGGCGCGTTTCCGCGCTGACATCGGAATAGCCGTTGAGGGCTTTGCTGACGGCGGAGGAAGAAACCCCGCAGTATTCCGATAGCTGTTTGATGCTGACGGCCATTTGACGCCCTCCTTCGCCTGCTCCCGCAAACTAAAACGTTTTCGAAAAACGGTAAAAATTTTTCTTGTATCTAAATCGTTTTCGCATAACCATTATAGACATGATTGCGGCAAAAATCAAGGGCCAAAATTGTTTTTGTATTGTTTTTAAAAGAAGACAGGGCAACAAAAAACCTGTCCGCCGGATGAGCGGACAGGCAGCGCGCTGAATGTACGCCTGCGGAAGCGGCTTAGCCTCTTACCTGCCCGCTGCCTTCGATCAGGTAGCGGTAGCTGGTCAGCTGCTCCAGTCCGACGGGGCCGCGGGCGTGCAGCTTCTGGGTGGAAATGCCGATCTCCGCGCCAAAGCCGAATTCGCCGCCGTCGGTAAAGCGGGTGGAGGCGTTGTGGTAGACGCAGGCGGCGTCCACGCGGCGCTGGAAACTGCGCGCGGTATCCATATTGTCCGTAATGATGCACTCGGAGTGGCCGCTGCCGTAGCGGGCGATGTGGGCAAGGGCTTCCTCCATGCTGCCCACTACCCTGACGGCCAGCACATAGTCCAGAAACTCGTGCCCCCAGTCTTCCTCCGCGGCGGGGCGGGCAAAGGGCAGCAGGGCGGCGGTTTCCGCGTCGCCCCTTATTTCCACATGCTTTTCATTGAGCTTTGCGGCAATCACGGGCAGCGCGCGGGCGGCGATATCGCGGTGCACCAGCAGGCACTCCAGCGCGTTGCAGACGGAGGGGCGGCTGGTCTTGGCGTTATCGACGATGGAGGCCGCCATCAAGATATCGGCGTCCCTGTCCACATAGGCGTGGCAGACGCCTTCGCCTGTTTCCAGCACGGGCACCGACGCGTTTTCGACCGTGTGGCGGATCAGCCCCCGCCCGCCACGCGGGATCAAGAGGTCGATATACCCGGTCATTTTCATCAGCGCGTCGGCGCTTTTTCGATCGGTGTCCGTTACCAGCTGCACGGCGTCCTGGGGGGCGGCGGTCGTTTGAAGCGCCGCCCGCAGCGCGCTGACCACGGCGGTGTTGGAGTGGATGGCTTCCCTGCCGCCGCGCAGGATCACCGCGCTGCCGGCCTTGAGGGCGAGCGCCGCCGAGTCGCTGGCCACATTGGGCCGCGCTTCAAAGATAACGGCCAATACGCCGATGGGGGAGGACACGCGGCGGATGGACAGGCCGTTGGGACGAACATCTTCCCACAGCGTTTTGTTTAAGGGATCGGGCATCGCGGCCACAGCCGAAAGCCCCTCCGCCATCGCCTGTATGCGCGCGGGGGAAAGGGCCAGCCTGTCCAGCAGCGCATCGGCGAGCCCCGCTTGTTTGCCTCTTTCCATGTCCTTCCGGTTGGCGGCTAAAATGGCGTCCCGCTCCTTGACCAGCTGCGCCGCCATGGCGCTCAGCGCCTCGGAGCGCTCTTCATTCGTCAAAAGCATCATGGCGCGCGCGGCGTTTCGGGCGCGCCTGCCCATATCAATCATGGCTGTCCTCCCTCCTTGCAAAGTGGGTGCCCACCTGTTCCCCGTCCAATAGCCGGTAAAGGTTTTCGGGCGGCTTGCCGTTGATGATGTAGGTATCGATGCCCGCGGCGCAGGCCATTTCGGCGGCCTTGATCTTGGTGGCCATGCCGCCGGTGCCCAGGGAGGAACCCGCTCCCTGCGCCAGCGCGCGGATATCGTCGGTGATGGCGTCGACGCGGGCGATCAGACGGGCGCCCGCGTCCTCCCTGGGGTTGGCGCTGTACAGGCCGTCGATGTCGGTCAGCATCACCAGCATATCGGCGTGCACGAGGCGCGCCACGATGGCCGACAGGCTGTCGTTGTCGCCGTACACGATTTCTTCCACCGCCACGGCGTCGTTTTCGTTGATGACGGGGATGACGTTCCACTTCAGCAGCGTTTCAAAGGCGGCGCAGAGGTTCTGGTGGCGCGTCGCGTCCTCCACATCCTCCTTGGTGATCAGCAGCTGGCCCACCTTATGGCCGTACTCGGCGAACATCTTGTCGTACATGTACATCAGTTCGCACTGGCCCACGGTGGCGGCGGCCTGCTTGCCCGGCGTGTCCCTGGGGCGGGCGGCAAGGCCCAGCTTGCCCGCGCCGATGCCGATGGCCCCGCTGGTCACAAGGATCACCCGGATATCTCTGTTCATCAGGTCGGCCAGCACGCGCACCAGACGCTCCATTTCGCGTATGTTGGCGCGGCCCGAGGGATATGCCAGCGTGGAGGTGCCGACTTTGACGACCAGACGGGGCTTATCGTTTTTCATGTGCGCTCCTTTCGCTGCCCGCTTCCCTTGGCGAAGCAGCATAGACGAATACGGAACCGAGACCGTTGCCCAGAATGACGGCGGCCATGATGAGCAGCCACTGCCCGGTGGGCTGCGCGCCGCGGCTTACGGCGGCGGCCATGTAGAAGGCGTCGGCGACGGAATGTTCAAAGCCGGACAGGATAAAGGCGGGCACGGCGAGCAGCGTGCCCAGCAGCCTTTCCGGCGCGCTGAGGCGGCGGAAGGAAGAAACGGCCACATACATCATCATGCCGCAGCCGGCGCCGCGCAGCAGCATGGGCAGCGCCCCCGCCGCCAGCTTGCTTTCAACCATGGGCACGGCGTCTTTTGCCTGTACGCCCATCCACGGCGCGATGAAGCCCACCAGCGCAGCCCCCATCAGGTTAAAGAGCAGCATCAGTATAAGCTCTCTGGGGCTGTCGCCCCCAGGGCAGAGGCAGTAGCCGACGCGGCCGGTAAACAGGGGCAGCTTCAGCGCCAGCACCGAGAAAAGCCCCGTGCAAAAGATCAGCGCGCCGACTTCGCGCCCGGCGACGCCCAGGTTGGCCATCCCGCCGATGGCGATCATGATGCCGGCAAGCAGCGCCTGAAAAATAAACATGGCTCACCATCCCTTTGCTTTGGAATGTTTCCTTCTTCAGTATACCATCCGCGGGCGCCGGCGTAAACGTGAAAGTTCATGGATGGGGTGGGACAAACTACGCCCGGATAATGCGTTGACGTTGTTTTTGAACGCGTTTATAATATATAGGCCGTAGAAAAACGGCAAAAAAATGGGAGGTAGATCCAAATGAAAAAGGTACTTTCTCTGGTTTTAGCAGCGATGCTGCTGCTGTCCCTGTCCGCTGTGGCGATGGCCGACACCTATGGTCTGGGCGTCGCGACCTCGATCGACAGCTCCAAGCCCGCCACCGCCGAAAAGGACGGTACCGCGCAGGTTGACTCCACCATCTGCTTTGTCGTTCTGGGCGAAGACGGCAAAATCAAGGCTGTGAAGTTCGACGTCGCGCAGACCAAGGTGGCCATCAATGCCAAGGGCGAAATCACCGCCGATCTGGCCGCCGAAATCAAGACCAAGGTGGAGCTGGGCGATGACTATGGCATGCGCAAGGCTTCCAAGCTGGAAAAGGGCGAATGGTTCGAGCAGGCCGCCGCTTTCGAAGCGTATTGCGTCGGCAAGACCCCCGAAGAAGTGCTGGGCATGAAGACCATGGTGAAGGACGACCATCACCAGAACGTGCCGGATGTGGAAGACGTCAAAACCACCGTCACCATCGACGTGGGCGATTTCCTGAAGGCGCTGGACAAGGCTGTCAAGAACGCCAAGTAATTCTCTGCGTTTTTGACACGAGGAGCGGTGAACGCCGTTCCTCTTTTTTTGATTATCGCTCAGGTTTGACAGCCCGGCTTTTTTCTGTGTATAATCACCCTGCCTTCTCATGAAGGGCAAAGGGGTGGTTTCATGTTCGGTTTTCGCGGCGATGGCTGGCTGGTGAAAAAAAACGATCCCATCGTTGGGCTCGTCCCATATCTGATGCCGATGCGCTGCGACGCGCAGGTGATGATGAAGTATCACGCCGACTATGAAAAGCTGGCGCGGTACATCGTCAAAAAGGGCGGCGAAGGGTATAAGATATCCTTTATGGATATCGTGATCGCCGCCTATGTGCGCACCGTGGCCGCGATGCCTGAAATCAACCGCTTTGTCGCCAACAAGCGGATCTACGCGCGCAAGGAAATCTCCGTTTCCTTTGCGGTGCTCAAAAGCACGGCGGATGGCAGCGTGCAGGAAAACACGGTGAAGACCAAGTTTGACCCGCACGACACCATCTACGACGTGGCCGCGCGCATTGAAAGGGATATCGCGGTCAGCCGTCAGGAGCACGCGGACAACAGCACCATGAAGCTGGCGGAACTGCTGCGCCTGCCCCTGCTCGCCAACATCGTGGTGGGCGCCGCGCGCCTGATGGACCGCTACGGCATCCTGCCCAAATACATTCTTGAAGCCAGCCCCTTTCATACCGGGCTGTTCATCACCAACATGGCGTCTATCGGGATGCCGGCGGTGAACCATCATATCTATAACTTCGGCACCACGTCATTGTTTGTATCCATCGGCAACAATGAGCGCGGCGTGGAGATCGATAAGGACGGCGCGCCGCGCCGCGTGCGCCGCATGCCCATGGGCGTGGTGGCCGACGAGCGCATCTGCGCGGGCATGATCTACAGCAGGATGCTGGGCATCCTGATGAGCTACATGCGCAACCCCGAGCTGCTGGAAAACCCGCCCGACGAAGTGAAATTTGATGAAGGGCACGAGTTTTCTCTGCCCGCCATCAAGATCAAAAAGCGCCGCTTCCGCCGTTTGCGCCCCTTTCCCAGGAACAGGAAGAGAAAGACGGACGGGTGAACGGGGGTATCCAACGCTGTTTTCCTGCAAAACAGCATAAAAGGGGCGAAAGCCTCTTTTTATTTCCGCCGCTTGCCATGGTTTTGGCCGTATGGTAGGATATTCCGGCAACCGCATACTTTTGATATACAGGAGGATCATTTTTTGCTTTCCAGACAGGGGCTGTACCATACGTTTATCGGCGACAGGGCGTTTTATAAGAAGCTGCTGCATGTGATGGTGCCCGCCATCATCCACATGAGCGTGGCCAATTTTGTCAACCTCCTGGACAATCTGATGGTGGGGTCGCTGGGCACGGCCGAAATATCGGGCGTGGCCGTCACCAACCAACTGATGTTTGTATTCAACATGGTGATGTTTGGCGTATTGGGCGCTACGGGTATTTTCAGCGCCCAGTATTTCGGCGCCCGCGACATGGAAGGCGTGCGCAGCGTGTTCCGCGCCAAAATATGGCTGACCCTGATGATGACGGCGCTGGGCCTTGCGCTTTTGATCGTGCGGGACCGGGCGCTGATCGGCGTTTTTTTGCAGGGACAGGGCGACCCCGTGCTGGCCGAAAGCATCATGGCGGAAGCAAAAAAATACCTGTATGTGATGCTGTGGGGTCTGCTGCCCTTTACCGTTTCACAATGCTATGCCACCACCATGCGCGAGGCGGGCGAGCTGCATGTGCCCATGCGCGCCGGCCTGATCGCCGTGGGCGTCAACCTGGCGGGCAACTATCTTTTGATCTTCGGCCACCTCGGCTGCCCTAAAATGGGCGTGGTGGGCGCCGCCGTCGCCACCGTGGTCTCGCGCTATGTGGAAATGGCGATCGTCATATACGCCGGGCACCGTAAGGATATTTTCAGCTTTTTCAGGGGCGTGTACAGGACTTTGAAGGTGCCGGGCGGCCTGATCCGGTCCATCTTCACCAAGGGCGCGCCGCTGATCGTCAACGAGATTCTCTGGTCGGTGGGCATGGCCAAGACGGCGCAGATTTACACGCTGCGCGGGCTGACGGTGCTGGCCGCCATCAACATTTCGAGCACCATCACCAATTTGTTCAACGTGATTCTGATTGCCAGCGGCACCACCGTGGCCGTCATCATCGGCCAGATGCTGGGGGCGGGGGAAACGGAAAAGGCAAAAGAGGATATCTGGAAGATCATCTTCTTCGGCTTTTCGGGCTGCACCCTGGTGGCCGTGGTGATGGGCTTTCTGTCGCCCTACTTTCCGCTCCTGTACAATACGGAGGACGCCGTGCGCGCGATGGCGCAGAGCTTTATCCTGTCACAGGCCGTTTTGATGCCTGTCAACAGCCTGAGCAACGCGGCATACTTTACGCTGCGCTCGGGCGGGCGCACCATCATCACCTTTCTGGTGGACGCCGCGTTCAACTGGGCGGTGGGCATCACCTTTACGCTGTTTCTGGTGCATGGCACCGACCTGCCCATCGTGCCGCTGTACTTTTTGAGCCAGTCGGTGGCGGTGCTCAAGGCCGTGCTGGGCATCACCCTGGTGCGAAGGGGCGTATGGGTGCGCAACATCGTGGGCGGAAAACAGCCCCAATGAAACCATGCATTTTGGCAAGAAAAGCTGTAGATTGAACAATGATTGCCGCCGGGGAGAACTCCTTGGAAATGTAAGCGCTTACGTCTGTTTTCATTGACCGCCTTTGTTGATGAGGTCATAATAGTGCCAGAAACTACAGCTTTCTGAGCTGTAAGACAACAAGGAGGAACCATGATGAAAAGGCTTGTTTCCGTTATGCTTGCGCTGGCGCTTTGCTGCGCCGCCTATGCCGCACTGGCTGAGAACATCACCCTGAAAGTTTGGGACGGGCAGGATGATCAGGAACTGCTCAAAGAGCTCTGTGAAAAGTATGGAGCTGCGCATCCGGAAAACAACTACACCTTCCAATATGGCGTGGTAGGCACCGCGGATGCCAGCGCCCGCTACCTGGAGGATCCCGCTGCCGCTGCGGACGTATTCGTTTTCCCCGACGATCAGCTGATCCGCCTTGCTCAGGCCGATGCGCTCTATGAAGTGACGCGCAATCACGAGGCGATCGTGGCCGCCAACAGCCAGGGCAGCGTCAATGCCGCCACGTACAAGGGTGCGCTGCTGGGCTACCCCATGACGGCCGATAATGGCTATTTCCTGTTTTACGACAAGTCCGTTCTCACCGAAGAGGATGTGAAGACGCTGGACGGTATCTTGGCCGCTGCCCAAAAGGCCGGAAAACAGTTCAATTTTGACGTGGCCAACGGCTGGTATCTGGCATCCTTCTTTCTGGGCAACGGCTGCACGATTACGCTGGATGAAAACGGCAGGCAGGTTTGCGATTTCAACAACGAAAAAGGAAGGGAAGCCGCTAAAGCCGTGGCGGCGCTGTGCGCCCATCCCGCCTTCCTGCCGGGGGATCAGAATATTCTGACCGGCACCATCGGCGACAGCGTTTGCGCCGGTGTGTGCGGCACCTGGGTCGCCGACGCCGTCAAAGAACGGCTGGGCGACCGCTATGCCGCGGCCAAGCTGCCCACCTTTACCGTGGGCGACAAACAGGTGCAGATGGGTTCCTTCGGCGGCTGCAAGATACTGGGCGTAAATACCCAGAGCGTCAATCCCGTGGAAGCCATGAATCTGGCCGAGTTCTTAACGAATGAAGAGAGCCAGATGCGCCGCTTTGAAGTGCGCGGCTACGGCCCGTCCAATATCAACGCCGCCCGGAGCGAAGCGATCGCTTCCAATCCCGCCCTGTCCGCGCTGGCTGCGCAGAGCGATTACGCTGTGACGCAGCTGATCATAGGCGATTTCTGGACGCCTGCCACCGCTTTCGGCAATGCCCTGATCGCTGATCCTGCCGTGGATATTCAGCCCCTGCTGGATCAGTGGGTCGCGCAGACGGTCGGCCAATAATTGCTGTGCCCCTTCTGAAACTAAGCGGATCATTGAACGAAAACAGCATAAGACTGTCATTCGGGGAAGGCTGCCGGCTTTCACGGCGGCCTTCTCCGGCATCCGGGAGGCTTGCGTATGAAGCGGTTTTGGAAAGAACTGTCCACGGGAGACATATGGGTCAAAGGCTCCTGTTTGATCATGGGAATGGGATGCATCAGGCGGGGGCAGAAGATAAAAGGGCTTTTGTATCTTGCCGCGGAAGTCCTGTTTTTCCTGTTCTTTTTCGGCTTCGGCTGGAAATATCTGAGCCGGTTCATGACCCTGGGGGAAAATGCGCAGCTGCGGGTATGGAACGAGGAAATGCAGATCTATCGGCGGGTGCCCGGCGACAACAGCATGCTGATCCTGCTGTTCAGCGTGCTGACCATTGCAGTCACGGTGCTGTTCGTATGTCTGTGGGGCATGAATATCAAAAGCGCCGCCCACCTTTACCGGCTGAAAAAACAGGGGAAGGCGATTCCTTCTCTGCGGGAAGAAGCGGCCACGCTGCTCAACGAACGGTTCCATATCACGCTGCTGTCCGCGCCGTTGACCACCCTCCTGCTTTTCACGGTGCTGCCCATCGTTTTCATGATCCTGATCGCCTTTACCAATTTCGACGCCAACCACCAGCCTCCCGGCAACCTGTTCACCTGGACGGGCATGCAGAACGTGACCGATATTTTTCTCGGCAACGCGATCAAGACCCATACCTTTATGGGCATCCTGGGCTGGACGGTGGTCTGGGCCATATTCGCCACCTTTACCAACTATCTTTTCGGCATGATACTGGCCATCATCATCAACAACAAGCTGGTAAAGGCGAAGAAAATGTGGCGCACATGGTTCATGATCCCCATCGCCATTCCACAGTTCGTTTCATTGCTGCTGGTGTCCCGCGCGCTGGAGCCTACGGGTACCGTCAACGTGGCCCTGATGGCGCTCGGCTGGATCAAAACGCCGCTGCCTTTCCTCACCGATGTGACGCTTTCCCGCATCGTGGTGATTGTGGTCAATATGTGGATTGGCATTCCCTACACCATGATGACCTTTTCCGGCGCCCTGATGAATGTGCCGGAAGAACTGTACGAAAGCGCCGCCATGGATGGCGCAGGGCCTGTGCGCCGCTTCAGCAGCATTACATTGCCGTATATGGTCTTTGTCACAGCGCCTGCCACCATCACTACCTTTGTAGGGAACATCAATAATTTTAACGTGATTTATCTGCTCACGGCGGGCGGACCGGCCAGCTTGGATTATTATCAGGCAGGAAAAACGGATCTGCTGGTGACATGGCTGTACAAGCTCACGGTGGACCGGCACGACTACGCGCTGGCATCCACCATTGGCATCTTTATTTTTATGATCGTGTCCGTCTGCTCCCTGACGGTGTACAGCCGTACCGGCGCGGTGAAAAAGGAGGATATGTTCCAATGAGGAAAAAGCATGTGAATATGCGGAAACTCCGCGCCTCCATCGGATTGCATGCGCTGCTGACCGTTCTTTCCATCCTGTGGATGCTGCCGGTGTTTTGGCTTCTTATTTCTTCTTTCCGCAAGGAAGCGGGCGCCTATACGCCTTATCTGTGGCCCAAAGCGTTTTCTCTGGATAACTACATCCGGTTATTTACCGACACAAGGCTGTTTGATTTTCCGCGCTGGTTCATGAACACGCTGTTTGTGGCCGCCTGCTGCTGCGTCATCACCACCATCCTGACGCTGATGGTGGCCTATGTGTATGCCCGGCTGCGGTTCAGGAGCCGCAGAGCGATCATGAAAATCAGCCTGATCCTGGGGATGTTCCCCGGCTTCATGAGCATGATCGCCATCTATCATTTCATGAAAGCCATCGGACTGGATCAGACGCTGCTTGCCCTGATTCTGGTGTATTCAGGCGGTGCGGCGCTGAACTATTACATCGCCAAGGGCTTTTTTGATACGATCCCAAAATCGCTGGACGAGGCGGCCACGCTGGACGGAGCGTCACGGCATACGATTTTTTGGAAAATCATCCTGCCCAACGCCAAACCCATCGTGGTCAACACGGCGATCAATGCCTTTATCGCGCCCTGGGTGGATTTTATCTTCGTGTCGGTTATCATGAAGGATCATTACAAAAACTACACCGTAGCGAAGGGGCTCTACACGATGGTGGATAAGGCGAACATCTACCATTATTATACGGTGTTCTGCGCCGGAAGCGTGGTTGTTGCCATTCCCATCGTGCTGCTGTTCATCCGGCTGCAGAAGTATTATGTCGCCGGCGTCACCGGCGGCGCGACGAAAGGATAAAAGCCATGCAATACGCCGCTATACTTCACCGTCCCATGAGCGAATATGCTTTTCCCCTGGATGAAGCGCATTTCGTGTTCCGCCTGCGCGCGGCAAAGGGCGATCTGAAACGGGTAACGTTCTTCTATGCCGACCGGGCCGATATGGCGTCGGAGCTGACCTTTTACCCGCTGGAGATGCCGCTGATCCGTTCCGACTTGCTGTATGACTGGTATGAAATCATCGTGGGAACAGTTTGGCAGCGGATCGCCTATTGTTTTCTGCTGGACGATGGTGAAACACAGTGCCGGTATGCCGGGGAATGCTTTGAAAAAATGAGCGCGCATATTGAGCGCAGCGAGTATTTCCAGTATCCCTTCAACCACAGGGCGGATCTGGCGGTCGTACCCGAATGGGTCAGGGATGCGGTGGTTTATAACGTTTTTCCGGACAGTTTTGCCGATGGAAACAGGAGCATCGGCCAAAAGGGGAAATCAGAAACTTACGGCGGTTTTCCCTCCCAATCCGTGTATGGCGGAACGCTCGACGGGCTCAGGGACAATCTGGACTATATCCGGGAAATGGGTTTCAATTGCCTGTACCTGAATCCCATTTTTGCGGCGGGCGCCTATCATAAATACGATGTGATGGATTACAGGCATATCGACCCGTGCTTTGGAACGGATGAGGATTTTAGGCAACTGATGCTGGAGGCTCACGCAAAGGGCATCCGGGTGATTCTCGATGGGGTTTTTAACCATGTGAGCTGGCATCATTTTTCGTTTCAGGATGTATTGAAAAACGGGAAGGCATCGCCGTACTATCCTTGGTTCTATGATCTTCCGGAATCCCTGTCTCTGCCTCGGGCGGGCGAAGCCCCGGGGTATGCCTGCTTTGCGTATGTCCCCGATATGCCCAAAACCAATACGGCTTGCCCCTCTCTGCGGGACTATTTCTGCGAGGTGGGCCGATACTGGATTCGGAACTATGATATAGACGGCTGGCGGCTGGATGTGGCCAACGAGGTAGACGACGGCTTTCTGCGCTCGTTCCGGCAGGCGGTCAAACAGGAAAAGAAAGATGCGGTCATCATCGGAGAAATCTGGGAAAACGCTGAGCATTATATGGCGGGCGACATGGTGGACAGCGCCATGAACTACGATTTCAGGCGGTTCTGCACCCAGTATTTTGCGGA
The DNA here is from genome assembly GCA_964522425.1 of uncultured Oscillospiraceae bacterium. Classification (GTDB taxonomy): domain Bacteria; phylum Bacillota; class Clostridia; order Christensenellales; family Aristaeellaceae; genus DTU024. Next base: position 11,458 of record CAZFUT010000031.1, on the reverse strand, counting down.
AAACATACTCACGGCTGCGGAATTTGATACGCGGCTTTCCAGCCTGCTGATGCGGTATAAAAAGCAGATGCTTTATGCGCAGCTGAACCTGCTGGACGGACACGATACCTGCCGCTTCCTGTCGCTGTGCCGGGGGGACATGGAAAAAATGGAGCTGGCGATCCTGTTCCAGATGACCTTTATCGGCATGCCCTGCGTATTCTATGGCGATGAAAAGGGGATGACGGGCATGTCCGAAAAGGAATACCGGATGCCCATGCCGTGGGAAAAGCATTCCGCGTTGGGAGAGGTTTATCGGAAATGGATTATCCTTCGCAAAGCGCATCCGGCTTTGACCCATGGCGGCTTTGAAACCGTGGAAGCAAGGGATATGCTGCTGCGTTACGCGCGCGCATGGCAGAAGGAACGTATCGAAATTGCCGTAAATCCCGGCTTTGTTCCGATGGCCTGCGAGGTTTCCGGCGAAATCTTATGGCAAAAGGGCTATATGCATGGTTTACTTGAACCGTGCGGTTACGTTGTTTCGAGGAGCGCGAGCCATGGCAAAAACAATTTATGATGTGGCGAAGGCGGCAGGCGTTTCTATCGCCACGGTGTCCCGGGCGCTGAATGACCACTATGCCGTTTCGGAGGAAACCAGGGACCGCATTCGGGCGTTGGCTGAAACAATGGATTACCGGCCCAATGCCCGCGCCCGCAGCTTCGCCCGCCAACGCAGCGGCATTGTGCTGTTTGTCACGGATTTACACCGGAACGTGGCGTTTGAGAACCCGCATATGTTTGAAATCATGACGGGTATTTCTCAGCATTTGGATGAAAAGAATTACGCCCTGCTGATCAAGCACGTCACCACCAGGGATGCGCCGCAAATGATCCGGGAGCTGATGATACAGGAACAGGCGGATGGCGTGATGATCCATGCGGCCATTCTCAGCAAAGCGTTGGCCGGAACCCTCAGCCGCCTGGCGCTTCCGCATCTGGTCATCGGCAAGCCGGACTTTCCCGCGCCCTTATGCTGGATGGATGTGGATCACGAACAAGCCGGGCAAAAGGCGGCCGTATATTTGCTGGACAAGGGTTATCGGCGCATGGTGTTTTTGATGGGCGACAGGGAAACGGATAGAATATCGGCAGCACGCCGTGACGGTATGCTGCGAATGTTTTCCGAGGAGGAACTGTCCTTTACTACCCTGTACGGCAACAGCACGTATGAATCCGGCCTGCTCCTTTGCGAAGAAGCGCTGGCTTTGCGGGAACGCCCGGATATTCTGCTCTGTACCAACAATTATCTGGCAATGGCCTGCCTGCAGACGCTTCGTCACAAAGGGCTTGGGGTGCCGGAGGACATAGCCATCATGACCTTCGACAATTACCCTTTTTCCATGCTCACTCAACCCCAGCTCACCGCGGTGGAAGCGGATATGTACGACATGGGCCAGGAGGCTGCGCGTTTTATCCTGCGAAAGATCCGTATGCCCGAATTACAGACCCAAAGCTATTGCACCATCCCGCGGATTATAGAGCGAGAATCCAGCTGATTTTTTATTTGAGAAAAATTTGCGGTATTCTGACCATATATCAATTGGGAAACGCTGACTTGCCATGCTTTGCCTTCTGCCCTTTTTCGTTTCACAGTGCTATACCGCCATGCGCGAGGCGGGTGAACTATGTGCCCATGCGCGTATGGGTGCGCAACATTGCGGGGAAGGCGTAGCGTTATTTCAGCGAGGTCAGTATGGCTGCCTTACTGATGATGCCTTTGAACCGCTTGCGCTCGTCCAGTACGGGGATGGGGAACCTTGCTTCCGACGCCAGCGGCAACAGGTCGGCGATGGGGATATCCTCTGTGGTCGTCGGCATGTCGGATACGAGCGCTTCGTCCAGTTTGCATTCCCCCGCTTTGACCCGGAAGGCGGCGTCCAGCGACAGGATGCCGAGGAACTTCATGTGCTCATCGATTACATAGGCGCTGGACAGGCCATTTTCCCGCATCTGCCGGAGGGCCGCCCTTGCGCCTTCGCTGCGTTTCACGAGACAGGTGGGCCGCTGCATCAGGTTTTTGACCACATAGATTTGCTTTTTGTCCGCGCTGTCGATGAAGGCGCGGACATACTCGTCTTTAGGATTCATCGTCATGTTTTCCGGCGTGTCCTCCTGCACGATGCTGCCGTCACGCATGATGGCCACCCTGTTGCCCAGCTTAAACGCTTCGTTGATATCGTGAGTGATGAAGATAATGGTTTTGTTCAACTTCTCCTGTATGGACAGCAGTTCAAACTGCATGTCCCGCCGAACCAGCGGATCAAGGGCGGAGAACGGCTCGTCCATCAGCAGGATGTCGGGGTCGTTGGTGAGTGCCCTTGCGATGCCGACGCGTTGGCGCATGCCGCCGCTGAGGCTGGCGATGGATTTGTTTTCCCAGCCGGTCAGCCCCACCATCTCGATCATGTTCATCGCGCTTTCGGTGCGCGTTTTCGGCTTTACGCCGCGTACTTCAAGACCATAGGCTACATTTTCCAGCACGCTGCGGTGGCTGAGCAGGCCGAAGGACTGGAAAACCATCGATACATTTTCCCGCCGGTAGCTGCGCAACTTGGACGGGCTGTAGGTTTCAATGTTTTCACCTTCAAACAGAATGCTGCCTGCGGTGGGACGATTCAGGAGGTTCAAGCAACGTACGACAGTGGATTTGCCCGAACCGGATAGTCCGATCAGCGAAAATATTTCACCCCTGGTGACCGAGAAGGAAACGTTGTTGACGGCTGCCGTGACACCGGTTTCAGCCAGAATATCGTTTTTCGCTTTGCCGTTTTTCAGCATCTCCAGTGCCTGCTGCTTCCTGCGCCCAAAGAGCTTATACAGATTGCGCACTTGCAGTATGGGGGTGTTTTGCCTGCTGTTATCCATTCCGTTTCCCTCCTTTCCCGGTCAATCCCTGCGTCAGCCTGTCCAGCACGATGGCGATGATCACGATGGCGATGCCGGCGGCAAATCCACGGCCCGATTCCAGACGGTTGATGCCTTTGAGCACTTCCGCGCCAAGACCGGCCGCGCCGATCATGGAACAGGTGACGACCATGGAAATGGCCATCATCATGGTCTGGTTGACGCCTGCCATGATGGTGGGCATGGCCTGTGGGATCAGCACCTTGGTAAGCAACTGCCATTTGGTAGAACCGAAGGCGTTTGCCGCCTCCACCACCTCAGCGTCTACTGAGCGGATGCCGTGGTTGGTCATGCGCACGATGGGCGGCATGGCATAGATCAGGGTGGCGATTACGGCGGGCGCATTGCCAAGCCCCATCAGCATCACGGCGGGAATCAGATAAACGAAGCTTGGCATGGTCTGCATGGTGTCCAGCAGCGGACGTACCATGCGGCCGGCCCTGTTGCTGAAAGAAATCAGTATTCCCAACGGAAAGCCGAATAGGAGCGCGAGCATTACGGAGGCTACGATGATGGCCAGCGTGGCGTACATCTGGCTCCACAGGCCGATGAGGCCGATGAGGAACATCAGCCCTGCGTACAGGACAGCGCGGCTGATATGCTTGCTGATCTTGAATGTTAACACAAACACAAGGGCGATCATCAGCCACCAGGGAATCAGATCAATCCCCCAGCGGACGGATGACAGCAGAGCGCGAAGCCCGTCAGACAGGGCGTCGAAGAAACCGCCCCAGTGCTCGATCATGTATCCGATAGCGTCATCGATTGGTTTCATGATGTCGACGCGCAGATTTTTCGGGAAATTAAATATCCATTCGTTCAACAATATTCCTCCTTAACGAATAGCATCCAGTACCGTCTGCACTTTGTCCTCGGACAGCCATTCTTTCAACAGCTCCGGGTGTTCGCTGATAAACCAGCGTGCGGCATCCCGATAGGACGCGTCGTGGTCGTTGATATAGGATAGCGCTTCGGCGGTCAGTGCACTGGATGTTTTATAGTTGCTTAAAAACTCGCACAGTTCCGGGTTACCCTTGAAAAAATCGGGGTTTACAGCGACCGTCAGCCGGATCGAGGGGCAGGCGCACTCGCCTTTCAGGTACTTATCCTTTTCGTAGGGGACGTCTTCCAGCAATACGAGATCATATTTTCCTGTGATCCAGGCGGGCTCCCAGTAGTAGGCCACGATGGGTTCGCCCTTTTCGTACGCGCCTACGATGGCGGCGGCCAGTGCGGCATCGGAGCCGGGATCGATATAGTTGTACATGCTATCCAATCCGTAGAACTCAATCTTCTTGCGCATCACTTCGTCGATTGCCCAGCCCGAAATGGCGCCGAAGATGCGTCCCCGGTACTTATCCTCCGGGTCGGCAAATAAGGAAGCATAGCGTTTCAAATCTTCCACAGTTTTCAAATCGGGTGCCATGGCTGGGATGCCTCGCGCCTCGTCGCCTTCTATCACATAACGCGGCACATAAATGCCCTGTTGATTGTCATCGTAGTTGACGCCAAGCTCGATGATCTTGCCGTTTTCTATATCCCTCTGATAGGGTTCGATGCTGTCCGTCCACGTTTCCATATAGATATCGATGTCCCCACGCTTTAACGCATTGTATGTAATGGCAGTGGAGCCGGATATCTCGCTTGTTTCATATCCATAGGCGGTTTCAGCAATCAGCATGGCGACCGCGTTATGGAATTTCATGGAATCCCATCCGGCATCACCAAACACAGCGGCCAGCGCGCCTGCCTTGGCCGAAAATGACAAGCCAAGCAATAATACAAAGAGCGTGGTGACCAGTTTTTTTAAGTTACGATGCATAAATGACCTCCTTTATAATTGCGGCAAACGAAAGCATAAATACTATTCGTTTTTGTAAAACAACAATCATATTATAACAAACAAAACATGAATTGTCAAAAACGGTGACCATTTAGTGTATTTCCGAACGATACATGCATAAAAAACGCGCGATCTCGCCGTTGTAATTTAAGAAACAATCCTGTATAATCGACGCTGTGCGAAAAAGCATTCATTCAGTGTGCGCAAAAACGAAGCGGCGCACGAAAGACAGAACAACCAAGGAGGAACGTTCATGCCAAAGTATGTGTATCTGTTCAAAGAAGGCAACGCGTCGATGCGCAACCTTCTGGGCGGCAAGGGGGCCAACCTGGCCGAAATGACCAACATCGGCCTGCCGGTGCCGCAGGGCTTCACCGTGACCACCGAGGCCTGCACCCGTTATTACAGCGACGGGAAGACCATTGCCCCCGAAATCGAAAAAGAAATTTACGAAGCCCTTGCCAAGACCGAAGACCTTTATGGCAAGAAGTTCGGCGACCTCAATAACCCCTTCCTCGTTTCCGTGCGTTCGGGCGCCCGCGCGTCCATGCCCGGCATGATGGATACCATCCTCAACCTGGGCCTCAACGACGTGGCCGTTCAGGGCCTCGCCAATTTGACCAACAACGAACGTTTCGCCTATGACAGCTATCGCCGTTTCATCCAGATGTTCTCCGACGTCGTAATGGAGATCGACAAGGGCCTGTTCCACAACGCCCTCGAAGCCGTCAAGAGCGAAAAGGGCGCCAAGATGGACACCGACCTTAATGCCGACGACCTCAAGGAAGTGGTGCGCCGCTACAAGGCCATCTACCTGAAGGAAAAGGGCGAGGAATTCCCGCAGGAGCCCAAGGTGCAGCTGATGGAAGCCATCAAGGCCGTTTTCCGCTCCTGGGACAACCCCCGCGCCATCTACTATCGCCGCATGAACGACATCCCCGGCGATTGGGGCACGGCCGTCAACGTGCAGGGCATGGTGTTCGGCAACATGGGCAATGACAGCGGCACCGGCGTGGCCTTCACCCGCAACCCCTCCACCGGCGAAAACAAGCTGTACGGCGAATACCTGATGAACGCCCAGGGCGAAGACGTGGTGGCGGGCATCCGCACCCCGCAGCCCATGGCCGCCATGCAGCAGGACCTGCCCGAAGTGTACGAGCAGTTTGTCAGGATCGCCAACACGCTGGAAACCCATTACCGCGACATGCAGGATATGGAATTCACCATCGAGCGCGGCAAGTTGTTCATGCTGCAGACCCGCAACGGCAAGCGCACCGCGGGCGCGGCTGTGAAGATCGCCGCCGACCTGGTGCGCGAGGGCATGCTCACCGAAGAGGAAGCGGTGCTGAAGGTCGAACCCAAGCAGCTTGAAACCCTGCTGCACCCCAACTTCGACGCGAAGGCCCTCAAGAGCGCTGCCCCCGTGGCGCAGGGCCTGCCCGCCTCCCCCGGCGCCGGCGCCGGCGCCGTCTACTTCACCGCCCACGAGGCCGCCGCCGCCGGCAAGGCCGGCAAGGCCGTCATCCTCGTGCGTGAAGAAACCACGCCCGAAGACATCGAGGGCATGGATTTTGCCAAGGCCATCCTGACCGCGCGGGGCGGCATGACCTCCCACGCCGCCGTGGTTGCCCGCGGCATGGGCCGTCCGGCCGTTGTCGGCTGCGGCGCGCTGCATATCGATGAAAACGCCAAAACGATGAAGATCGGCGACAAGGTGTTCAAGGAAGGCGACGCCATCTCCGTCGACGGCAGCACCGGCAACGTGTACGAAGGCATGATCCCCACCGTGGACGCCACCGTGTCCGGCGACTTCGCCCTGCTGATGGGCTGGGCCGACGCCGCCCGTAAGCTGAAGGTGCGCACCAACGCCGACACCCCGCGCGACACCGCGCAGGCTGTGGAATTCGGCGCCGAGGGCATCGGCCTGTGCCGTACCGAGCATATGTTCTTTGAGGCCACCCGCGTGAAGGCCATGCGCGAAATGATTCTGGCCGATACGCAGGAGCAGCGCAAGGCCGCGCTGGACAAAATCCTGCCCTTCCAGCAGAAAGACTTTGAAGGCATGTACAAGGTCCTTGAAGGCCGCCCCATGACGGTGCGCTACCTCGATCCGCCGCTGCATGAGTTCCTGCCTCAGAAGTCCATGAAGGAAGAGATCGCCGAGATCGCCAGGGAGCTGGGCACTACGTCCGAAAAGATCGTCGCCAAGATCGACGAGCTGCACGAGTTCAACCCCATGATGGGCCACCGCGGCTGCCGCCTGTCCGTCACTTACCCCGAGATCGCGCAGATGCAGACCCGCGCCGTCCTGCAGGCCGCCATCGCTGTCCGCAGGGAAAAGGGCTACGACATCGTGCCCGAGATCATGATCCCGCTGGTCGGTTCCAAGAAGGAATTGGCCTTCGTCAAGGGCATCGTGCTGGAGACCGCCAGGGAAATCTTCAAGGAGCAGGGCATGGAAATTCCCTTCCACGTCGGCACCATGATCGAAATCCCGCGCGCCTGCGTCACCGCCGATGAAATCGCCGAGGAAGCCGAGTTCTTCTCCTTTGGCACCAACGACCTGACCCAGATGGGCTTCGGCTTCAGCCGTGACGACGCCGGCAAGTTCCTGGATGCCTATTACAACAACAAGATTCTGGAGAGCGATCCCTTCGCCCGCCTGGATACCGACGGCATCGGCCGTCTGGTGAAGACCGCTGCCGAGCTGGGCCGCAAGACCCGCCCCGACATCAAGCTGGGCATCTGCGGCGAACATGGCGGCGATCCGTCCACCATCGAGTTCTGCCACAGCATCGGCCTCAGCTACGTGTCCTGCTCGCCCTTCCGCGTGCCGATCGCCCGCCTGGCTGCCGCGCACGCTGCCATCAAGCAGAAGAAGGCCCAGTAATCCAAACAATTCGGTTCTTTGCCCCCGCCGCAAGGCGGGGGTTTTGCCGTGCTTGAAAGCCGCTTCTTTTTCATGGTATCGTATGGGGGAAAGGTCGGTGGGGCGGATGAAGACGGTCAAGGCGCTGCTGCGCGCCATAAGCGGAGCGGGCAAGACGGGGCTGATCAATCAGGTGCTGGCGGAATGCGGTATCAGGGTATGCGGCCTGCGCACGGCGCGGCATTTTGAACAGGGGCGTCATTGCGGCTATGACCTTTCCGTGCTGTCCACCGGGGAACGGCTGAATATGGCGCGGGGCGAACCCCGCGTGCCCGGTATGCGGCCTGCGCCCGGCTTTTTTGACGGGCAGGTGCGCCCGCGCCTTATCGGGGAAGCGCAGGCAGACGGCGTCCTGCTGGTGGACGAAGTGGGGCGCTTTGAAAAGCGCGACGCGCTGTATCTGGATGCGCTGCGGACGCTCTGGCGCTCCGACCGCCCGATGATACTGGTGCTGAAAAAAGAACCCCTGCCCTTTAATGAAAAAACATGGAACGGCAGCGAAAACGCGCTGAAAATCGATCTGGATATAGAGAGCAGGGCGGAGGCCGCCAAAAGGCTGGCCGCCATCCTCTGGACGGGCGAAAGGGAACAGCCCTTTGAATGTCTGCAATGGGAAACGGAAGATTTTGGCGAGGCCCTGAGGGGCGTTCGCTGCCTGCAGGCATGGCAGCGGGCGCATCCGGGGACGGGTGCGGCCTTTGTGCGCTCGCAGGATGCCGCGGTGCGCGCCCTTGCGGCGGACGCGGGGCTGATCCCGGTGAAAGAAAAGTGGCCGGAGCTTCTGATTCGAACCCATGCCCGCGTAACCGGGCTTACGGGCGCGGCGTGGATGCCGCGTGACAGCGGGGAATAAACAAAAAAACAGGTGACAATAGGGATGGTATTTTGCGCGATATCTCTTAAATGCTGCGTCTATATGGGTGAAGGGAGGGAGGCCGATGGAATCTGTCTTGGTACCGGACAGAGATGCGGAAGCGACGACCGTGCGGCTGATGACGGCCTATGGAGACCATATTCTGCGGGTTTGCTTTGTGATGCTGCGCGACAGCTTCATGGCGGAGGAAGCCATGCAGGATACCTTCATCAAGGCGCACCAGGCGTGGAAGGACTTCAAACAGGAGTGCAGCGAAAAAACCTGGCTCAGCCGCATTGCGGTGAATACCTGCCGCGATATGCGGCGCAGGGTGTGGTTCCGCTTGAAAAGCATGGAGGTATCGCTGGACAGCGTGCCGGAGCCCACAGCGCCGATAGAGGAAAAGGACGATACGCTGCTCAAAGCCGTGTTGGGGCTGCCGTATAAATACCGCGAGGCGATCTCCCTGCACTATTACCAGAACCTGTCGCCGGAGGAAACGGCGCAGGTGCTTCACATCAGCCGCAGCGGCGTGTACAGCCGCCTGAGGCGGGCGGAAGCGATGCTGAAAAAGGAGCTGGAGGGGTGGTATCATGAAGCGTAACGAGATACAGGGCGCGTTTGACCGCCGGCTCTCCGGCCTGACTGTGCGCACGGATCATATCAACCGTGTGCTGCGCAAAGCGGAAGGAGAAGAACCGATGAAAAAGAAACTGACCGTAGGGCTGGTATTGACGTTTGCGTTGGTGCTGATGACTTTGGCGGCGATCGCTGCCGAGCTGTCCGGCTCGTACATCAGCAATGTATTCAAAAGAAACCATGGCATAGAATTGACGGAGGAAGCGCAGGCCCTCTTCCGGCGCGAAAAGCCGCTGGCCGAGGTGGAGTTTCAGGACGCGGTGGTCACGATACGCGAGGGCGCGGCCGACGGGCACACGGTCTACCTGTGCTTCGAGGCCCGGAAAAAGGAAAACGCCAACGTCATCATCGCGCCCGAAGCCACCGCGATGGAGGACGGGATCGAATGGATGAAGGAAAAAACCACCTATGCCGAGTACTCTCAGCGCACAGGGGACAGGGTGCTGGAAACGGGGCTGGATTTCAAGGTGAACGGCGTGGAAGTCGGCGACTTCTGGGGCAGCGAGGTGTTTGACGAACAGGGCGTCATGCTGGTGGAAAACGGCTTTGTATTTGAAACCGATCAGAAGACGCTGCATATTACCGGCACCGTCTACACCGCGGAGGTGGAAAAGGAAGCGTCGGAAACGAAAGAATTCTCCTTCGATCTGCCTGTGGTGGGGAAGCTGGAAGAAAGAACCTATACCGTGGGGAAGAGGGTACCCGGCTCCAAGGTGGTGCTGGACGAGCTGAAATTGATCAAGTCCCCCATCACCATGTACTATGAGGCCGCCTACCATTACGAGGATGAAAAGGGCGCTGTCATCCCGCCCAAGGATGAGTTTGGCGACACGGCCCAGCTCTACTTCTTCGACTGGGACTTTGAACACCGTATCCTGCACGGCACGCAGGGCGGCGGCCGGACCGACCGCAACGAAAAGGGCTTTGTGGAAAAGGCTTCGATGGACTTAAAGGAGTTCCCGCGCTTTGGCCTGCTCCTCTTTGTCGGCGGGGAAACGCCCGATACGCTGAACGGATCCCTGGAGATCGATATGCGGTAACCGGTTCTAAAAATAAGGGGCCGTAACAAAAAAACAACACCTGCATGTGGTGAATAAAGACTACTCACATTAGCCGGATTTCGCGGCAAAATGTGAGTAGTTTTTCGTTCGTTTTATACTGGTTGAGCTCTAATGCTATTGTATATACGGAGCAGAACGGCTTCCGTTACGGCCTCTTGCATACTGCCTGAGAAATACTTGAAACCATGTTACGGTATAGCGCCGTATACCACAGACGGTACATACGGTGCAATGGGAGGGCAGAGGGCCTTACGCCCTCTCTCTGCCCTATTGGGTATTGTTTGTTTGGCTATTGCAGCGGATGGCCGCGGTAGTAGTTGATCAGGCATCCATCGGCAATGATTTGGCGCTCAGCTGCGGTCAGGGAACCGATGCCGACCCGGAAAGGCCGTACCTGTCCGTCCTCTTTCACCGCGTAGGCGCGGCATTCGGAAGCGCCGTTGTTTATTGCGCTGAGTATGCCGGGAACGAATATCCAATCGTTCAGGCTGAAGACACGCTCGTCCCTGACAAGGAAGGGAATGATGCCCCAGTTGATGCAGTTGCTGCGGTACCGCTTGGTGGCATACTCTTTGGCAAAGTTGGCGGAGGCACCCAGGATACGCTGGCAGCTGGCCGCCTGTTCGCGGGCTGAGCCGTCACCGGGCCTGATGGCAAAGATCGTGCTGCCGATATCCGTGTGCTCCGGATCCACCTTCACCGCTTTGGACAGCGCCTCATACACCTTCATCACTTCCTCGGGCAACCCCTTGCCGGCCGCGCGGTCGCGCTCGATCTGGCGCACCGCCTTGCTGCGGTTCACATAGGCGGGGTCTTTGCGGGAAAGCGTGAAATCACTCAACCGTTCGGGATTGGAACGGTAGGATGAGGCTTCACCGGCGGGAATGAGTTCGTCCGTGGTGGTAACAGGATCGATAATGTAGCTGCAGACCTTCAACAAGAGGTGGTCGCTTAGGGCCGGCAGTTCGGGCCAATCCCTAATGTTGGGGCCAAGCTTGAGCTCATGATCCGGCTCGGCTTTCCCAAACCCGTTGTAGACGCGTTTGTCATACACGGACTTTTCAAAAGCATAGGGATAGCGCCTGTACGCGATATCCAAATCCGTGGCCGGGGTCAGCCTGCCCCCGTTCACAGCGGTCGCCGCGATGGAGCGCGCGTCCATCAGGGCGACGGCGCTCATCTGGCCC
>CAZFUT010000030.1:0-28733 GCA_964522425.1 uncultured Oscillospiraceae bacterium | reverse complement strand
TGACGGTGACGGACAAAGGCGACGGCACGCTGGAAGTGACGGTGCCGACGCCGCCTGCGGACACGGAGTTTGACAATAAGTTTGAAATAGAAATAATAGCGCAAAAGGTCTGGTCCGGCGGCCCCGCCGAACACCCGACCATCTGGATGCAGCTCTACCGCCAGACTGAAGGCGGAGAGGCTGAAGCGGTGCCCGGCGCGGAAATCGGCAAGCTGGAAAACGGCAATCTGGCGCTTGTTTGGAGCGGCCTGCCCAAGACGGACATGAACGGCAAGGTTTATACTTATACTGTCAGGGAAGTGAACGAAGCGGGCGAGGACTTTGCGCCGGAAGGGTATGTGAAGGAAGAAACCGGCCTGACGGTCACCAACACCTTCATCGAAGCCTATGCGTTCAGCTTGCAGGCGGAAAAGACGCTGTCGGGCCGCGGCCTGAAGGACGCGGAGTTCAGCTTCGTATTGAAGGACGGGGCCAACAACCTGCTGCAAACGAAGAAAAATACCGCGGCGGGGGATATAACCTTTGATGCCATCACCATCGATAAGCCGGGAACCTACCGCTATACGGTGAGCGAAACCAAGGGAAGCCTCCCGAACGTTGCCTACGACGCGTCGGTCTATACCGCTATTGTGGAGGTGAAGCGGGAGGGCGCCGCGCTGACCGGAACCGTTACCTATGAAAAGGACGGCCAAAGCTGGACGGGCGAAACGCCGGTGTTCGCCAACACCTATACGCCGCCGACGCCTCCTGCGCCCTCGTATGACCCGATCAGCGTGCCGCTGTCGGCAAGCAAGACGCTGGTGAACGGCACCCTGAAGGGCGGGCAATTCGGCTTCGAGCTGCTGGGCGGAAACGGAAAGCTGATTGAAACGGTCTCCAACGACGCGTCCGGGCAGATTCGCTTTACGGACAGGCGCTTCAGCAAAACCGGCGCCTTCACCTATACCGTTCGGGAAGCGAAGGGCGACAACGCGAAGATCGCCTATGACGGCACGGTCTACCGTGCGATCGTCCGGGTCACCGCATCGGGCGGGAAGCTGACCGCGAAGGTGGACTACGAAAAGAACGGGGTGCCCTATGACGGGGACATCAGATTCGTCAACCGCGTGGAGATGCCGAAAACCGGCGATACCCACCTGCTGCTGCCGCTGTATCTCACCGTCCTGTCCCTGCTGATGCTGGGCGGCGCGGTGCTGATGAAAAGAAAACAGGCATACAGAAGGTAAAAGGTAAAGGTACAGCAGGAAATCACAAAGCTCATACGCCTCGGAACGGTGATACGGTCCAAAGCGTATGGGCTTTTTTCCGCTTCCTGTGGACGGGTTGCTTTGATGGCGGAAACCGAAGGAAGCGCTACTCCTTTACCACCGGCACCCAAAGCTGCATTTCATAGCCGGGGGCATACATATCGCCCGGGCCGTATACCTCAAAATCGGGGGTGCCCGCGTGGCGGTAGCCCTGCTCGGGGAAGAATACCTCCATAACGTGCCGCCAGCCCTCGTGGATGCACTGGGGGATGGGGCCTTTCAAATGGATAACGGCATATTCCGCGGCGGGGACGGACAGCACGGCAAGCCCCAGCTTCCGGGCACTTTGGATGTCCTGCGCGCCGTAGCCCGCCATGTAGTTGATGCGTTCGCCGCCTTCTGTTTCGTAGCATACGCCATAGCTTTGGCCGCTGCCGAGGGCGGCCAGCGTGTCTTCGCCGTGCGCCGAAAACAGGGCGTCCCAGACGCTCGGGCATTGGCTGCTTTCGATCTGCTCCCGCTTGAAGCCGGCGATGGTGAAGCCCGGCTTTTTCTGAATGCTGATGTCCATTTCTCTTCCTCCTTGGATGGTCAGGTTCATTCGGATGGGGGCGAACACCTGAAACGCGGCGCCCTGCCGCACTTCGGTCGGCGTATGGCCGTGGAACTTACGGAAAGCCAGCGTAAAGGCGTCCGGCGATTCATAGCCGTATCGGGCGGCGATGTCGATCACCTTTTCCTCCGTTTCGCGCAGCAGGGAGGCCGCCTTGGTCAGCCGCCGGAAGCGGATGTACTCGGCCAGCGTTATGCCCGTCAATATGGAAAAAAGCCGGCTGAACAGGGGCAGGGAATAGCCGGACAATTGCTGTACGCGCTCCGCCTCCCTTTCGCTTTCCAAGGTTTCCTCGATGTACGCCATCGTGCGGTTGAATGCCTGCATTGTGTTCATGCGTTCGTCCCCTCCTATGCGGGCATCATACAGCATATTGCGCGCAATGTCCCGTTATGATTTGCACAAAAAAGGAAGCCGCGTTGCACGGCTTCCCATTGGATACGTCCGCTTACAGCAGCACGAGGCTCAGCAGCAGCACGTTGAGGATGGCCGCGATGCCGATCACCAGCGTGCCCATGGTCTGGGTCTTGTAGCCGTCCTGGGTTTCCATGCCGCCAAAGTTGGTGACCACCCAGAAGTAGCTGTCGTTGGCGTGGGAAACGGTCATGGCGCCGGCGCCGATGGCGATGGTAACCAGCGCAGCGCCCATGGGGGTGGCGAGGTTCAGCGCCGTCAGCAGCGGGGCGATGATGCCCGCCGTGGTGGTGATGGCCACGGTGGAGGAGCCCTGCGCGGTTTTCAGGATAGCGGCGATGAGGAAGGGGAACAGCAGGCCGAGGGAGCTTAAGCTGGTGGCGTTCTCCTGAATGTAGGGAACCAGGTTGGTGGACGCGATGATCTTGCCCAGCACGCCGCCCGCCGCGGTGACAAACAGGATGGGGCCGGTGACGCGCAGCGTATCGTCGGTGATCTTGTGGAAGTCCTTGATTTTGCCGCTTTGAACCAGCAGCACGAAGCCCAGCGCCGCGCCCACGGCAAGGGCGATGATGGGCTTGCCGAGGAAGGTGAAGAGGGGAACGGAAACCTTGGCCATGCTGAGGGCGGAGGACAGGCCCATCAGCAAGATGGGCACCACGATGGGCGCGAAGGAGAGGAAGCCGCCGGGCAGCTTGCCGTAGGAGGCCACCAGCTCTTCATAGGTTTGCGCCGTTTGGCCGTCGCTCATGTTGGCTTCGTCGTTGGCCTTTACCTTTTTGCCGATCAGCATCGCGTACGCAAGGCCGAACACCAGCGGCAGGATGGAGGCGGCCGCGCCGATCAGCATCACCATCAGCAGGTTGGCCTCCTGCGTGAGGCCCTGCTCAAACAGCGTGTTGGCGGCGGCGATGGGGCCGGGCGTCGGCGGGATGAAGCAGTGCGAAATGTACAGGCCCATGCTCAGCGCCACCGACGTCGCCACCGAGGAGTGGCCGGTGCGCTTGACCAGCGCCTTGCGGATGGGGTTGAGGATGACGAAGCCGGAATCGCAGAACACGGGGATGGACACGATCCAGCCCATGATGAGCATGGCGGCCTCGGGATGCTTTTTGCCCACCAGCTTGACCACGCAGTCGGCCATCTTGAGGGCCGCGCCGGTCTTTTCCAGGAGGGAGCCCACCAGCGCGCCGAGGATGATGACGATGCCGATGGATTTGAAGGTGCCGGAGAAGCCTTCGCCGATGATGTCGGGGATTTTGGCCAGCTCCAGCCCGGCCACCATGGCGAACACCAGAGAAACGAGCATGATGGAGATAAAGGGGTGCACCTTGAACTTGGAGATGAGCAGGATCATCACCGCAATGGCCACCACAAAGGCCACGATCAGAGGAATACCGGTCACAATAAGACCCTCCTTATTTCAGGCCGTTGCGGCCTGTTTTTTGATGGGTTTATTATAGCAGGAAAGAAAAGGGCGGTCAATTTGAATGTAATCGCCGCGCTGAATTTCGCCCCTTCGCGCAAAGGCGCAAACGCTGTGATGATGAATCCTTACCCCACGACCTTTCCCGGGTTCAGGATGCCGTTGGGGTCGAAGGCGTGCTTGATGCCGCGCATCAGCGCCATCTGCCTTTCCCCCACCTGCTCCCGCAGGAAGGGCACCTTGGCGTGCCCGATGCCGTGCTCGCCCGACACCTCGCCGCCCATGCTTCTCGCGGCGGCGTAGAGGGCGTCCATGGCGGCGGCGCGCTTTTTCTGCCATACGTCCTCCTCATGGCCGTCCTGGCAGAGGTAGAGGTGCAAATTGCCGTCGCCCGCGTGGCCGAAGGAGCGGATGCGCAGAGCGTATCTGCGGCTGACCTCCTGCGACAGGGCCGCAAAATCGGCAATGCGGCTGCGCGGCACCACCACGTCGCATTCGTCCATGGAAGGCGTGCTGTTTTTGATGGCCTCCAGAAACGCGCCGCGCGCGTCCCAGATGCTCATTTTCCTTTCGTCGGTATCGGCCAATAAAACATCCCTGGCGCCGAGGGACAGCAGCAGGTCGGTGACGCTTTCAAGCCGCGGCTCGATCAGCGCGTTTGACGCGCCGTCCAATCTGAGCAGCAGGTAGGCGTCGGCGCTCTTGTCGGGGAACTGCTTGCCAAGGTAGGTTTCGGCGGCCTCGATGACCTCTTTTTCCATAAACTCTAAGGCGGTGGGTTCGCACCCGCTGCCCAGCACCTGCGGCACGGCTTCCACGCAGCTTTGCAGGCTGCCAAAGGGCGCCAGCAGCGACAGGCTGGCCCTGGGCTCGGGGATCAGCTTGACCGTGGCCTCGGTGAGCACGCACAGCGTGCCCTCGGAGCCGCAGAGCAGCTGCATCAGCGGATAGCCGCTGGAGGTCTTGACCGTCTTGCCGCCCAGATGCTCCACCGTGCCGTCGGCCAGCACGACCGTCATGCCCAGCACATAGTCGCGCGTGACGCCGTAGCGCACGGCGCGCATGCCGCCCGCGTTGGTCATGATGTTGCCGCAGACGGTGGCGCTTTTTTCGCCGGGGTCGGGCGGGTAAAAAAGCCCGCTGCCCTCCAGCAGCTTATTGAACTCCATCAATGGCAGTCCGGCTTCCACCGTGGCCGTCATGTTGACGCTGTCCACCTCGACCAGCCTTTTCATCTGGCTCAGGCACAGCACCGCGCCGCCCTGCAGCGGGACGCAGCCGCCGCACAGCCCTGTGCCCGCGCCGCGGGGGGTTAAACCGATGCGGCGCTCGTTGCACCGGCGCAGGATGGCGCTCACTTCCTCCGTCGTATGGGGCAGCAGCACGGTTTCGGGCGCAAAGCTGCCGTACTCCGTCATTTCGTCGTGCGCGTAATCCTCGCTGACGGCGTCGCCCGTCAGCACCCGCTCTTTGCCCAGTACGGACATAAAATATTCGATATCTTCCCGTGTCATGCGGTCAAGCTGTGGCATCGCTCATCTGCCCCTTCCTGATGCGTTCGATCATGTTCGGCACAATCTCATACAGATCGCCCACAACGCCCGTGTGCGCCACCTCAAATATGGGGGCGTCCTTATCCTTGTTGATGGCGACGATGTGTTCCGACGCGTTCATGCAGGCGGTAAACTGGATGGCCCCCGACACGCCGCAGGTGATGATTAGCTTGGGCCGCACCGTGCGCCCCGAAAGGCCGATCTGGCGGGCGTTGGTTTCCCATCCCTTTTCGACCAGCGGGCGGCTGACGGCGTATTCGCCGCCCAGCGCCGAAGCCAGGTCTTTGATCAATTGCAAATCGCTCTCTTTTTGCAGGCCGCGGCCGCCCACCACGAGGATATCGGCATCGGATATGTTGGCGGCCTTGGGGATGGCCCGCTTTTCGATCAGCTTTACGGCGCTGCCTGCGGCGCGGGGCAGGGGCCGCGCCATCACTTCGCCTGACAGGGCGTCTTCGCGCACCGCCGCGTCCATCACCTTGTAGCGCACGGTGGCAAACTGCGGCCGCGTGTAGGGCGTTACGATCTGCGCCATGATGTTGCCGCCAAAGGCGGGGCGTATCTGCACAAGGTCGCTGTTTTCTTTCAGCTTCAGCGCCGTGCAGTCGGCGGTGAGGCCGGTATGGAAGCGCGTGGACAGCCGGGGGGCGAGCGACCGCCCCAGCGCCGTCGCGCCCACCAGCACCACCGAGGGTTTTAAGTGCCTGATGCAGTCCTCCGTGCAGCCGGCGAAGGTTTCGGCGCGGAAAAAGGACAGCGCGGGATGGTCATACACATAGATGCGGTCAAGCCCGAAGTGGCGCAGCGCTTCCGTGGATTCGGCGCAGCCTTCGCCCATCAAAAGGGCGCTCACCCTGTGGCGGGTGCCGCGCGCCAGCTCTTGGGCTTTGCCGATCAGCTCCAGCGCGACGGGGTGCAGCCCATGCTCCCCCTGCTCGCAGAAGACGAGGATGCCGTTCCATTCGTCCTTGTTGACCGATTTGGTTTTCGTTTCCAAACGGACAATGGCTTTTTCGGGGCAGTTCTTTTCACACAGGCCGCATACGCGGCAGCCCGCGCCGATATCGGCCCTGCCATTGTTTATTTCGATGGCGTTAAAGGGGCATACGGAAGAGCACTGCCCGCAGCCCGTGCATTTGCGGGGGATTACTGCCAATTGTGCCATGATGCCTCCTCCTTACAGAAATTTCCACTGTTTCAGGCGGTCGCAGGCCTGTGCGGCCAGATCGCCCTCCGACAGCGTTTCGCGTTCGATATGGTTTTCGGGCGGGAAAATACGCTCCACCTGCGTGGGGCTGCCCGACAGCCCGTAGTGGTCGGGATCTTTATCCATAAAATGGTCGAGGCCGAAAACGGTGATGGGCCTGTCCCTTGTTTCACGCTTTTTGCGCATGCTGGGCAGGCGCGGGGTGCAGATATCCTGCTCGATGGTGATCAGGCAGGGGAAGGGCAGGAACACCGTTTCGATGACATCCTGCAATTGCTGCTCGGCGCGGATGCCGTTTTCCTCTTTGGCGATGCGGCTCACCCACGCGGCGTGGGGGATGCCCATGTGCTCGGCAATGGCGGGCCCCACCTGCGCGGTATCGCCGTCGGTGGTCTGCTTGCCGCAGAGGATGAGGTCAAAATCCCCCAGCGTGCGGATGGCTTGCGACAGCGTGTAACTGGTGGCCAGCACGTCCGCGCCACCAAGACGCCTGTCGGAAAACACATAGCCTTCGTCCGCGCCCATCATGTAGGCTTCGCGGATGACGCTTTCGGCCTGCGGCGGCCCCATGGTGCCCACCACCACTTTGCCGCCGTGCGCTTCCTTTAAGCGCAGCGCCGTTTCCAGCGCAAACAGGTCGTAGGGGTTTATTTTGGACGCGATGCCCGAACGCTTGAGGACGCCCGTTTTTTCATCCACCTCCACCCTGGAGGTGGCGGGCACCTGCTTGATGCATACGAAAGTGTTCATGCTGTGTTCCTCGTTTCGTGTTTGCTGAAAGATCATGCCGGGTACGGAGCCAAACAATGGGCTGTACGGCGCTTATATCACAGGTGCTTACAAACAAAAGAGAAAATATGATCGTTTGCGCCGGGCAACTGCTCATGAGCATATTCGTGATAAAGCAGCATACGTTTGTCCGTGCGGAGTTTGTTGTAAGCGGCGAACTGTGCAGAAGGCGGACAGGTAGTATCCAGGAGAGCCGTCTGCCAAAGGATACGGGCGCGGATGGCAGGTGTCAAGTTCTGAATGTCGATATACCCTAATCGAATAAAGAAATCCTCTTCATGCTCATGCGTTGGATCGAGTTTGCGGAAATATGTTCGGATTCCTTCATAGGCGTTGGAAATCAAATCCATCTGCCACACGCGGCGAAAATCGCACAGAAAAGGATAGATCGGCGCGCAGAGCTTGACCTCGGGGATCAGCGCGGCAGCGGCAAGAGAGAGCGCACCCCCTTGTGAAATTCCAGAAACGGCGATACGGGAAGCGTCGATCTCATCCATGGACATGAGGATGTGAAGCGCCTTCGCCGCGTCGAGATAGACATCGCGGTAATATAAGTTTTGTGGATTCTCATCCATGACGCCGCGCACGACATGTCCAAAGAGTGTAGGGCCTTTACCGGCAAACACGTCTTCGGAGAGCCCGCCCTGGCCACGGCAATCCATGGCCAATACAGCCATGCCATTATATACATAGGGCAGTTTTTCTGTCCAGTCGCCGGCATGGTGTGTATAGCCATGGTAGAAGATCAGAGCGGGCATAGGCTGGGGGACGGTGCGCGGACGTAAAAATTTGCAATGGATATGCGCGCCGCGAACCCCGGTAAACCAAAGATCGAAGCATTCAGCCCCTTTGGCGAAGAAATCGGCGGGAACAAGGGTATAGGTCAGATCCGCCATCTCGGGTGAATGAAGAGCCGATGCCCAGTATGCGTCAAAGTCCGACGGTCTGGGGCTGCAACCCTGATAGGTTTTCATCTGACAAAGCGGCATTTCAAAAACCGGCATGGAGGACATCGCTCCCTTCTCAAACTGAAATGGATGAATAAATGGGTAAGCAGACTATGCCCAACCCCTATACCTGTCTGGGCTACAAGTAGACCATTAGTTTTTCTGCAATCAGCGGATCAGTTCAAAGGCTCGATAGAGTCGCTGAGCTTCTTCTTTAGACAGGCCGTTATTCCTGATGGTATAGCGTGCGAGAAGATCGACGTTTTCATCGGTAGGCGCAATGCCGATTTCGCGCAGTGCCATGGGGCAATGTATGGCGCGCATGACGCGTTCCAGATCATTAACCTCTGCCGCGGACGCGCCGTTGTAGAAGAGTTGCATCCGCAGGCCGACGCCGACGATCTCGCCGTGATAGCTGTTATTGGTCTCCCTGGGGAAATAGCGCTTGGAGGCATCGTACAGGCCGTGCGCTATGGCCAATTGCCCGCTTCCGCTCTGGTAACCGCTGACCATGCCGGTGACGATCGTATTGATCAGCGCCAGATCGGTCAGCCGTTCCGGATTGCCGGTCGGATTGCTGTAGACGTCCACGCCGTACCGCATAAGAAATCTGTAAATCCATTGAGAATTTAGATAGGCTGCATATTTTTTTAGCGAAACTTCCGGATAGGCCAGTTCGTTGCAGCCGCTTGTGGTTTCCGGGAGCTTTGCCAGCGAATCCATGATGCCGGAGGCCGTCAGCCTCCTGGGACAGGAAGCGATGATATCCATGTCCATGATAACGGATTCAATTTCGTGATCCTTGGGCAGCGAGCAGTCATAACGCCCGGTATCCTTTTCATACAGGATGGCCACCGCAGAGCAGCAGGCACAGGTGGCGATGGATGTGGGCACGCTGATCATCGGAAGATGGGCCATATCGGCCGCAACCTTGCATACGTCCATGCAGCGGCCGCCGCCGATGGCGACGAACACATCGCTATTGTTTGCGAGGGCTTCCGCAGACAGCCGCTTTGCCAGATCCACCGAGTTGAATTCGTCCACCAAATGGACTGCCACATCCAGATTGGCTTCATTGAACGTGTTTCGCGTTATGTTCAAAATCATGGGAAGTGTGGTTTTTCCACCGACAAGATAAGCTTTTTTCCCATAACGTTTGATTTCTTCGGGCAGCTGGAGGATGACGCGGCTGCCATAGATAAAACGGCCGCATCCGATTTTGAGTACATCCATGTTGTTTCACCTCATATGTCGTTGTTATTTATCGCTGCCGGCGGTCAGACCGCCGATGAGATACCGTTGTGCGAGCAGGTAGATGGTGATGGGCGGAATAATGGCGATGACTGTGCCGGCCATGATCCAATTCCATGGCGTAACGATATCCACCATGCGCGAAAGGCCGACAGCCAGCGGCACCTTGCCATTGGAGGAAGTGAGGATCATCGGATAGAGGTATGCGTCCCAGCCGGCGAAGAAGGACAGCGCGAAGCCGGTCGTCAGCGCGGGCAGAGAGACGGGCAGCACGACACGCAGGAGCGCCGTGAATGTGGTGCAGCCGTCTACCAGCGCCGCTTCTTCCAGATTTCGGTTGATGGTATCAAAGAAGCCCTTGAGCAGAAGAATCGGGTTTGCAATCGCCGAGGCAACCATCATCACGATGACAAGGAAATAGGTATCATAAAGACCGGTATGGTAGGAAAGGGAATACATGGGGGTAACGATGACGATCTGCGGTACCACCTGAATGGCGACGATCGTCATCATGAAGGCAAGCTTGCCTTTGAAGTTGAAGCGGGAACAGGAATATGCGGCCAGAATGGAGACGGCTACACTGAATAGGCTGGTGCCAAGCGCATAGATAAATGTGGCTTTCAGGTAGCTGGACATGGGTGTTTGCGTAAAGATTTCCGTGAAGTTTTTCCAGTGAAAGTACTTTGGGTATAAAATTGCTTCGCCCAGTTTTTCAAAAGGCGTCAAGGAAGTTTTGACGGCTTCATAGATGGGCAGCAGGGAGATCAGACACCAGGTGAGGATGATGGTGTAGCGCAGGCCATAATGGTTTCTCTTCATAGCGAATTCTCCTTTATGTTTTTGCGCATCAGGAAGAATGCGATCATGGAAACGAAGGCCATCGTGAAGATGGCGATAGCGGATGCTGTCCCCATCTTGTTGTTCACAAACGCCTGCTTGTAAATCATGATGCTGATCAGGTTCGTCTTGTTGAGCGGGCCGCCTGCAGTGATCACATACACCAAATCAAAAATGGTAAAGGACCAGGCCATCAGAATGGTGCCGCTCATCATCAGAACGGATTTAAGCAGCGGGAATGTCATGTGAAAGAAGTAGTGTAAGCCGGTCGACCCATCGATCAGCGCGGCTTCCTCTACGGATTTTGGAATGGCTTGCAGCGCAGCAAGCTCGCTCATAACAAGAAATGGAACGCCTTTCCAGATACGGATGAAGATGACGGTAGCCAGCGCAAGGTCAGGCCCCAGAAAGCTGATTGGCGCCGTGATGATGCCGGTTTTCAGCAGGAGCGTATTAAGAATGCCGCTGTTGGAATTGAAGACCCATGCCCACATGGTGCCCGCAAAAACATGGGGGATGACCCATGGGATGATCACAACGGCGCGCAGAAACCCGCGCCCAGGAATGGGCTTATTGAGCGAAAGCGCGAGCGCTGTGCCGATGACCATGATGCCTGCGATGCCGCTTACGACCCAGATCACCGTGATCTTGAGGGAATTGAGGAAGGAGCTGGATGTGAGAATTTTATAATTGTTCAACCCCACCCACTTGGTAATGACGCCGATCAGGTTGGTCTGGGAGAAGGAGAAGATCATCAGGTTGACGAGCGGAATGATGAATATCGCGAGGATGATGAATATTGCCGGCGCTACATACAGGTATGCCGATTTTTCCCGGCCTACTCGGCTTTTCATTGCGTTGCCTCCATGTAACCAGAATCAACGGGCGCCAAGAATATCCAAGCGCCCGTTGGCGATTGTGAGAAAGCTGAGCTGGCAGGGGGCAGATCATGCTCCAGCTAAGCTATCAGGTGGACAAACAGGGACGGAGGGTTTCGTGGATGCCGTTACTGAACAAGGCTGCTCTTAACGGCCTGGATCATCCCCTCGATGGCTTCTTCCGGGGTCATGCTACCCAATGCGGCTGCCTGTGTGTACTCGGTGATCGCGCCGACAATCATGCTGCTTTGAGGATCCTTGGGCAGCGGTGTGACGTTCGCTGTCTGCGCGATCAGCGCGTTCCAGTACGGATATTTGAACGCGTCTTTCGTCTTTTCGGATTCGAGAATGGGCAGAAGTCCCCACATGGTAGCGTGGCGGGTTTGATTGTCCGAGCGCATCAGATAGGAGAGCAGGGCATAAGCGCCTTCCGGATGCCGGGTATTTTTGGGGAGGCCCCAGGCACCGACGCCCATCACGGGGCGGGAACCGGCGGGGCCGGCTGGGAACAAGGCGGTGCTGAACTTGCTGTCCTCGCCCTTTTCAAGCTCGGGCAGCAGCTCTTTGACGGCCCAAACACCATCCAGATACATGGCTACCTGCCCGTCGCGGAATAGCGGACGGATGCCGTAAGGGTTGATCTCAACAGGATTGGGCTGGGTGATGCCATACTCGATGGTGATCTTCCTCATCAGATCGAGCACTTCGGCGAAGGCGGCACGATACTCTTTGTTGTTTTCGAAGGTGAAGGTGCGCGTTGCGTCGTCCCAGATATCCGCTCCGGTATAGCTGGAATAGAAGCTCATGGTGATGTGGCCGGTATCCTCCAGGTTGGCCATGCCCCAGCCCAGCCCCGGAATACCGGTTTTCGCGGTGATGATTTGGGCATATTCAATCATTTCGTCAATGGTCTTGGGCGGAGCGTTCGGATCCAGCCCGGCCTGTTTGAAAATCTCTTTGTTATACCAGAGACTGAAAGCGCCGGCGGCGCAGGGCATCAGATAGAGCTCGCCGCCGGAAAGCCGGCAGGTGGACAGAATGGATTCCGGCAGATCGGCGCTGAGCGTTTTGTCGGCGGCGAGCATATCGTTCAAATCCATCAGATAGCCGTCAAACGCAAGGTTCCAAGTATTGACAAAGTAAACGTCGGGGAGCTGCCCCTGGGCGGCCAGAAGCGGCAGTTTGGTAACGGCTTCAGACCAGCCCATGGCCTCAAACTTGACCTCGTACTGCGGATACTCCTTTTCGAAGCCCTCCACGATCGGGGTGAAAATGGGTTCCGCTTTAACCAGATCACCGAGACGAAGCAGTGTCAGTTCGGTTTTGTCTTCTGCAAGGGAGGGACAGGAAATAACAAGAAGCATGATGGCCAGGCAGATCGAAAAGACCTTTTTCATGTGAAGAATCCCCCCTTCAGAGCGTCGTTACTCGATGAGGTTGTCGTGAACGGTGGCAGTCATTTGCTCAATGGCGTCTTCCGGCGAGAGCACGCCAAGGCAGGCGGCCTGCGTATACTCGGCAATGGCGGTTTCGATCATCGCTACTTGGAAGTCTTTCG
This sequence comes from uncultured Oscillospiraceae bacterium, assembly GCA_964522425.1. Lineage (GTDB taxonomy): Bacteria > Bacillota > Clostridia > Christensenellales > Aristaeellaceae > DTU024. The sequence goes on along the minus strand of CAZFUT010000030.1, from coordinate 16,013 downwards.
GGCGGCCGGAAACGTTGGCTTGCTGAGCGATCATGGCTTTCCAGTACGGCGCGGAGAATTCCTTTTTCTCGGCTTCAGAGGCGAGGATGGGCAGGAGCCCCCACAGTGTCGCGTGGCGAGTCTGGTTGTCCGAGCGCATCAGATAGGTCAGCAGTTTCCAGGCCGCTTCGGGGTCTTTAGCGTTGGCGCTGATGGACCATCCGTCACAGCCCATGATTGGGCGGGAACCGGCGGGGCCGGCAGGGAAGAGCGTGGTGGCGAATTTGCTGTCCTCACCTTTTTCAAGCTCGGTCAGCAATTCCTTGACAGCCCATACGCCGTCGATGTACATGGCGACCTGGCCGTCGCGGAACAGCGGGCGGATGCCGTAGGGATTGAGCTCGACCGGGTTGGGCTGCGTGATGCCGTACTCGCCGGTGATTTTTCTCATCAGATCAAGCGCTTCGGCAAACGCGGCGCGATAGGCTTCGTTGTTTTCAAAGGTAAAGCTGCGCGTTGCGTTGTCCCAGATGTCTACGCCGGTATAGCTGGAGTAGAAGCTCATCGATACATGTGCCAGATCTTCAAGCGCGTTTACGCCCCAGCCAAGCCCCGGTATACCAGTCTTTTCTGTGATGATTTTCGCGTACTCCACCATTTCTTCCATGGTTGTGGGGGGCGCGTTGGGGTCAAGGCCTGCCTGTGCAAAAATCTCCTTGTTGTACCAGAGCCCATAAGCGCCGGTGGCCGCGGGGATCCAGTACAGCTTGCCGTCCGCAGTGGTGACGGTCTCGATCACAGAAGGGGAGAGCTCTTTGGTCAGGGTCTCGTCGTTTTTGAGGAAAGCGGAGAGGTCGAGCAAATAGCCTTCGTGCGCCAGGTCCCAGCCGTTGATGATATTTATGAACTGGACATCGGCAAGCTCTTTCTGGGCGCCCAGCAGCTTAAGCTTGGTGGTCGCCTCCGACCAGGACATGGCGTCGAACACGACATCATACTGTGGATTCTCGGTTTCAAACCCTTCTACGATCGGGGCGAAGATGGGTTCGGCTTTTACGATGTCGCCCAAGCGCACCAATTTAAGCTGTGTCTTATCTTCCGCAAGCGCCGTTATGGCAGAAAGGGTAAGAGAAAGGATAAGCGCGATCACGAGCAACAGAGACATAGTCTTTTTCATGTGTATGATCCTCCTTATTCTTAGTCAGGTTGGGTGATAACTGCATACAGCTTTTTATTTTGAAAATAAAGCAAACGCCGGCAGCCGAAGCCATTTTGAATGGATGCGCCCTGTGAAAGGAAAATCAGACCAGGCCAACCTGTTCGAGCATCCTGCCGATCTTTTTATCCAGCTCCGGCGTGATCTCCGGCAGCGGGATGCGGCCATAGCCACAATCACTACCCACAAGGGTGGCCGCGCGCTTAAGGATTGCGAGCACAACGGGTTCGCCGCCGGTCGCCGATTCTTCTGCGGCCAGATCCAGGTACGGCGTGAGGCGGTCACGCAGCTTCTTCGCGCGGGCATAATCGCCGGTGCTGCGGGCTTTCCAGATGTCCACGGCGATGCCGGGGGCGAAGTTCGATGTGCTGGAGATGAAGCCGACGGTGCCGGCCAGCGCCGCGAATGGTTCCAGGAATTCCCCGTGACCGTTGACCACGGCGATTTTGTCGCCCACTTTGCGGACGACTCGCTCCATCTTGACAAAGTTGGGGGTACATTCTTTGATGCCAACCACATTGGACTCGTTGATGAGTTCTTCCATCACGGTTTCCGGCACGTCTTTATGCGTAACTTCGAGGTTATTGTAGAGCATGATGCCCAGACCGCTCGCTTTTGAAATGGTTTTGTAGAAACGCAGAACCGCGTCGTTGGTGGGCACATAGTAGTAGGGGGAGAGGACCATAGCGCCTGCGGCGCCCGCCTTCTCGGCATCAGCAAGCAAATCCATGACATCGACGATATTGCTATGGTTGCAGCCGGCGATAATCGGCAGCTTGTCACCTGCGGCTTCCACAGCGATACGGATAAGCTGCTTGCGTTCGTCGATCGTCATCGCGCCGCACTCGCCCGTGCTGCCGCCGACAACCAAGGTGCAGTTGTTGGTGGTGTTGATGCCGCGCCTGATCAAAGACTCGATGTGGCGGGCCATTTTGTCGTAATCCACTTTCAGGTCCCTGGTCATGGGGGTGACGGCGATTGCGGAGATACCGTGCAGCGCTTGTTTGAGTTCCTGGGGTTTCATGTGGGAATGCCTCCTTTTTATTGATGGTATGGCGAGATGTTTTGTGTGCTTTTTCTACTCTGACAGCATTATAAAAAAAATATCTTTTTCTGTCAACTATTTCAGAAAAAATATATATCATAATGGACGGATAGGATGAAATATTTGACGCTTGCATTTTCCCGTGTTTTTTTTATAATACCTTCAAAGGGATTATTTTTCTTTATTGATTGGTTGGAGGCAGATGATGAAATTCCAGCAAAAAGGCGCTAGCGAGCATACGGTATCGTATGATCGAAACATTCTTTTAAATATAAAGGCCATTTACAACTCCATGACCATCGCTGAGCGGGCTGTAGCAGATTATGTGCTGGAGAATCCAAAGTTAACTTGTTCGATGACCATCACGGATCTGGCTGAAGCGTGCAATGTCGGATATACAACGGTTTTTCGGTTTTGCAAAACATTGAATTTCAGCGGCTTTACGGAGTTTAAGATCCATTTGATGATGGCGTTGGGCGATGAAAGCAAAGGGGATGTGTCGTTGCTGTCGACTGCTATCGCGAAAGACGATTCTCTGGAGGTGGCGGCGGAGAAATTGATGAATTGTCATATCAATGCCATCACTGAAACAAAAGGGCTGCTTGATTTTCAAGCGCTCCATCGGGCCATCGAATTGATTTCTTCTTCGGATAAGGTGTGTTTCTTTGGCGTTGCAGGCTCGATGATTTCTGCCTTGGATGGCATGTACAAGTTTATGCATATCGTGCCCAATGCCTATTCGCTTCCCGATCCGCATATGCAATTGATGCTTGCGTCTACCATGACCAAGCGGGATGTCGCCGTTATCCTTTCACATGCGGGAGAGAACAAGGATATTGTAGAAATCGCCAAGCGGGCAAAAATGGCGGGAGCGGGCATTATCGGAATAACCCAGCACACCAGATCGCCGTTGACGCAATATGTGGATATTGTGCTGGCCTGCGGTGGATTCGATACGCCGTTTAATGACAGCTCTTCCCGATCAACCATTCCGCAGCTATATATTTTGGATATGCTTTTTACGGGCGTTTATTATAACCGCTATGATGAGTCAAAGAAAATCAGTATGAAGGTAGCGGATTCCGTTGCACATGCTAACTATTGAATCATACGTTTATGCATAAGAAGCAGTGTTTGTTGAAAAAACATAGATAAAGTATAAAAGTAAAACCGCCGCGCATCTGCGCGGCGGCCATGGTTTTAAGGCCTAATCAGACGGCTTCGTCCACATGCGCGGGGTTGCCGCCGCGGCCGGGCACCTTTTTGAAGATGCCGGTCACCATCAGCGCGATGGCGCCGTCGCCGGTCACGTTGCAGGCGGTGCCGAAGCTGTCCTGCAAAGCAAAGATGGAAAGCATCAGGGCGACGCCGTCGGCGTCAAAGCCCAGCACGCCGGTGATGAGGCCCAGGGAGGCCATGACGGTGCCGCCGGGGACGCCGGGGGCAGCGATGGCGAAGATGCCCAACAGCAGGCAGAACAGGATCATGGAGCCGGCGGTGGGCAGGGTGCCGTAGAGCACCTTCGATACGGTCATCACGAAGAAGACCTCGGTCAGCACCGAGCCGCACAGGTGGCAGTTGGCGCACAGCGGGATCACGAAGTCGCGGATCTTGGCATCCAGCGTCTTGGCTTTCTTGGCGCATTTGAGGGCAACCGACAGGGTGGCGGCGGAGGACATGGTGCCCACGGCCGTCATGTAGGCGGGGCCGTAATGCTTGAACACTTCTTTGGGGTTGGTTTTGGAAATCGCGCCGGCGACGCCGTACAGCAGCCCCATCCAGATGAAATGGCCGACCATGACGATCAGGATGACCTTGAGGAACACGGGGAACTGGTGGATGATGCCGCCTTCATAGGCCAGGGTGGCGAAGGTGCCGGCGATGAATACTGGCAGCACGGTGAGCACTACCTTGTCCACCGTCCACAGCACGATTTTGTTGAGTTCGATGAACAGCTTTTCAAACACTTCGGCCTTGGTTTTCAGCGTGGCGAAGGCGAAAATGAAGGAGGTGACCAGCGCGGTCATCACGGGCATCAGCTGGGCGATGTTCAGGTTGAACAGCAGCTTGGGCATTTCGCGCAGGCCCTCGGTTTCGGTGACGATGTTGAGACCGGGGATGATGGCGTAGCCGCACACCATGGACAGCAGCGCCGCGCCGATGGAGGAGATGTAGCAGATGGCGAGGGTGACGCTCAGCATTTTGCCGGCGCTTTCCTTCAGGCTCACGATGGCGGGGGTGATGAAGCCGAGGATGATCAGCGGCACGCAGTACATGATGATCTGGCCCAGCAGGTCTTTGACCGAGCCGACCACCTGCATGACGCCCTCGTTGGCGACCAGGCCGATGACGATGCCGATGGCGATGGACACAATGAGTTTGAACAGCAGCGATTGATACCAGGCCTTTTTTGTTTCCATGGGTAACGCCTCCAATACAAATATACTTTGATCACGCGGGTGCGTGATGAAGCCGGATCAGGGATGCCGGTCCTACGCCTTGTTGGCGTAGGCCGTCATGATGCTCAGGATCACGCGGTCGGTGAGGATCATGCCCTCACGGGCGATGCGGCCGATGTTGCGCACGGTGTCCTCCGCCGTGTCGCCCATGATGCCGTCGCCGGGCTGGAACACCAGCCCCTTTTCGGCCATGTGCAGGCCGATGAAGGCGTTTTGCAGGGCGGTGGCAATCTTCATCGCGCAGGATCCCTTGGCCCCGTCGCACACGATGCCGCCCGACGCGCACAGCGTGTTACACAGCGTTTTGCGCACGCCCTCGGCGCCCAGGCCCTTCATGTAGGCTATGCCGCAGCCCGCGCCCGCCGCCGCGTTGACCGCGCCGCAGAAGGCGGACAGCTTGCCGATGAAGCTTTTCTGGTACAGCGCCGTCAGGTTGGCCACCAGCAGCGACCGCAGCAGCTGATCGCGCGGGACGTTGGTTTTTTCGGCCATGTAGATCACCGGCACCGAGCAGGTGATGCCCTGGTTGCCCGAGCCGGAGTTGATGGTGACGGGGTGGTCGCAGCCCGCCATGCGCGCGTCGGAACCGGCGGCGGCATAGGCGATGGCTTCCTGTTCGATGCTGCCATTCGCCATGGCAAACAGGGTTTTACCCACCTGCTGGCCCCAGCTTTCGGCCATGCTCTTTCGGGCGATGCCCATGTTGGTGCGGATCTCCTGTTCCATCAGCGCTTTCACGGCAGGGGCTTTGTCAAAGTCGATGGTATCAGCGTAGTCGCAGATGGTCTGAATGTCCATGTGGTCGTAGATGGAATAGGAGGATTCGGCTTTCTCTTCTTCATGAAGAACAAAGAGCGTTTCGCCGTCCAGCATGGTTTTGGAAAGGCGCGTGTGCTTTTTGCTGATGACGGCCACGGCCTCGTGGTGCTGCGTTCGAACGGCTACGCGGATGTACAGCGCGTCTTCGGCATCCTTTTCGTGGTGCAGCGATACGCGCTTATCGGCGATCAGCCGCACCGCTTCCTTGCGGATATCGTCCGTTACGCCTTCCAGCACCTCCAGGTTCTTTTCGGGCTGAGCGACCAGCGCGCCCAGCGCCGCCGAGATCAGCACGCCCTGCAGCCCCCCGGAATTGGGAACGTAGACAGAGTTGGCGTTTTTGATGATGGAGCCGCTCGCATACACGTCGATGTGTTCAGGCTTTTCGTGGGTCAGTGCCCCAGCGTGAGCCGCCGTCAACGCGATGGCGATCGGCTCGGTACAGCCTAATGCAAGCAGCAATTCCTCCTGCAACAGCTTCTCAAAGTCCAACAAGATACTACCTCCTCGATTTTGCCTGCGGGACATAAAGAGGGGGACACCCCTTTTCCCTGTGCCCCGCCGGTATGAATTGTATAGAAACATTATATAGGATAATCGTATAGCTTTCAACTGCTTTTGGGGAGATTTTTCAGCAGGACATACTTGCGCCTACATATCGAAGACAGGAGATCCATGGAAAATAGAGCGAGATACGGGTCAGACACGAAGAAAGCTGCGCAAGGCAAAAAAGCGGAGATCATAGAGGTGGAAATATGCCCCGACCATATCCGCTCGCTGGTGAGCATCACGCCGAATGCAAGTGTGTCGTAGTTTATGGGATAGTAAAAGAGGGGGTGCCTTGATGATATTCAACCGGCACGCAAACATGAAACACAAGTATGAAAATTGACACTTCTGGAGTCGAGGATACTATGTGGATACAGCCGATGGAAAAAAAGGATAGCTTCTTTCAGGAATCCCCACCGTCTGTAGGCGGAACCGAATCTAAATGTCAATATGTTCAAATAGATCAGACGCTGGCGTTCTGCTCTCGCTCAGCCAGCGCTGCTGCGCCAATCTTTCGATTTGGTTCCCGGACCCTGGTGGGGGTGTAGACTTTGTTCCCCAGACAGGTAAAGACGGCATTTATCCGGTAGGGGCCTGTTAGCTCTGCTTGATCGCAATCAACGTATGAAAAAGCGCCTTCCTCCAAAGAAAAGACCGTAAAATCGGCCAGGCATCCTTCCTCGATTCGCAGTGACTTGTCTGTCAGTTTCAGATTTTTCACCGGATTCACCGTGATCATACGCAGAGCCTCGGTAAGATCCACGCCCAGGGTCAGGAGCTTGGAGAGGGTTGTGGGCATATCAAACACGGGGCCGCTCACATCTGAAACGTGTAGATCGGTTGAAAGGCTGTCTGCCAGAAACCCTTGTGCGATGGCTTTCTCCGCGGTAGCGAAAGTGAAGCTGTTGATTCCGTGGCCTACGTCAAAGATTACGCCCCGGTCTCTGGCCTCCCAGACACAGCGTTTCACCGTCCCATCCTCGTCCAGGATTCCAGAGGACGTCCGGGCGTAGCAGTGGGTCAGCATATCGCCTTTCTGGAAAAAGCTCAGGATCGTCTCTGTAGACAGATCGCAGCGGGTGGCATGAATGCAGAAAGTGGTTTCCAGCTCGTCCGCTAAGGCCCGGATTGTTCGAAGGGTTCTCAGAGGGTCGGCGCACATGTTGCTGGTAATTCGGGCCTTCAGCCCTATCAGTTCTCCCCGGTATTTTCGAAAGACGCTCTTGCATGCATCTTCCTCAAGGTTTTCCATATCTGTCAGGTCATAGCCGTAGATAGGCACACCGATCCGGGAAACATTCAGATAGGAGCGGTACCGCAGGTCTGTGCGATAGAATACCCGACGACGGAAATCCTCATAATTGTCAGCCCCGGCGGTACCGGGATCGATGGCATAAGTAGTGCCGAAAGGAAGTAAATACCGACTCGCCGATACGCCGATGTTATTCTCAGTGTCGTTGTAAAAGTGGGCATGATCGTCTACCCAGCCGGTAGTGATGGTCAAGCCCTCCGCGTTCAGCACTTCCGCTCCCGGCTCGTTGATTCCCGGGCAGATCAGGCGGACGATGCCGTTTTCCACCAGAATGTCTGCTTGTTTCCGGGAACCATTCAATACATCCAAGATGGTTCCGTTCTTTACAAGGTATTTTTTGAGCATGAACTGAACTCCTGTTCATTTATACATATTTGTTTTTCCGGTTTCCTCATTCCACAATGCCTCTCGAAGAGCATCAAACGCGATCTTCTGTGCTTTGGCCCAGTCGCCGGTCTGATTTACCATAAAGCCATGGGGACTATCTTTCCAGTAGTGGTAATGTACGTTTACGTCAGCGTCAGCCAGCTTTCGAACCATTTCCAGATTTTCGTATTTCAGCTCGTCCTTCCCGCCGTCGAGGATAAGAGTCTCTGGCAGGCAGGAGAGCATCTCCGGTAAGGCAAAGACCGGTGAAACCAAAGGGTCCATCGGATCCTGGCCGTCGAGATAGGCATCGAAATAGATTCGATACAGCCCTATCCGATCTGGGCAGGGACTCTTCTTTTTTTCAGGTTCTGTGGCTTGATCGAAAACAGAATAGCACAGGACCATGAGCCGTGGGGGAAAAACCGAAAGCTCCCTGAGACGCAGGGCCGTCGCAATTGCCAGGTTTCCACCCGAACTCTGTCCGCAAAGGGAGTATTTCTCCTTCAGCAACCCGTACCGGCTTTCTTGGTTCATCAGATACCGGATCAGGAAGCAGGACTCATTGATGGCATATGGATATACAACCTCCGGAGAGAGGCTGTAATCGATAGATATCACCGCACAATTTGCGGCCAGAGCCATCCGACGACAGAAGAGAAGGTCTCTTCCGCTGTGTTCCCGGACCATTCCGCCGCCGTGAAAGCTGAATACCACTGGCAAAGGCGTTCGCACCTCAAGCGGGGTCAGGATGTAAAAGTGATGCCGAAAGCAACTGTTCTCCACCGTGTATTCCCGGCAGTTCGTTGCCTTATCCAGTTCGTGAAGATCATGGCCGGAGAAAAACGCCGGGGGCTTGGCTCTCCAGGTCTGTACCAACTGCCGGATCGCTTCCCGATCCATAACATACATCCTCTCTCTTATTCAACTATCGCTCACGGAAGGCTGTTTTCGGATTTGTATTACCAGTCTCGGACAGACCCGTCAAAACTGTAATGAGCATGGGGCTGTGCCCGGTCCCGGGCCGGAAACAGCTCCGCCGCATTATCGGCCAGTTCAATACCGATGCCGGGCCTGTTCGGGACAATCAAGCAGCCATGCTCCACAGCGATGGGTTCCTTTACCATGGTGTTCTCTGCTCCGTTGAGCATAAAGCTGGGCAATTCCATGATGCCCACATTGGAAATGCAGGCGCACAGCTGCAGACAGACGGCTGTGGAGACTGGTCCCAACGGATTATGGGGGATGACCAGCACATTGTTAGCTTCCGCAATAGCCGCTACCTTCCGGGCAGCATTCAGCCCGCCCAATGCGCATACATCCGGGCGCACAAAGCGACAGGCATCCCGGCGCAGAAGGGTCTCAAACTCGTTGAAGGTGATGAACCGCTCGCCGGTAGCGATGGGAATATTCACATGTCGCGCCACATAGGCCATGGCGTCCGGATCGTCCGGCGTAATGGGATCCTCTAAGATCATAGGGCGATACTTTTCGGCCTCCCGCCCAAAGGCTACGGCTTCGGGAACACTCATGCTACGGTGGACCTCCAGAACAAGATCGAAGTCTATGCCCACTGCCTCGCGGGTTCGGCGGACCTTTTCCAGAGCGATTTCCACTTTGTTGGCGAAAAACTCATTTTCACCCCGTTCAGTGGTGAGATTGTCTGGAAGAAAGACCTTGCTGGCGGTAAAACCCCGGTCCTTGAGTTTTCCGAATTCATCTGCCATCTGCTGGGGACCCATGTCAAAATTGGTCAGGCCGCTGCAGTAGGTACGCACCCGGTCCCGGGTTTTTCCACCCAGCAGTTCATAGCATGGCACCCCCAAAGCCTTGCCCTTGATGTCCCACATAGCAATCTCCAAAGCACTGATGGCACTCATCAGAACACTGCCGCGGAAATAGTTCGCCCGGTACATATCCTGATAATGATGCTCAATCTGGAAAGGGTCCTTGCCGATCACAAACTGGGAAAACTTTTCGATTGCTCCCCGCGTGGCGCCCAAGAACGCCCAATTTCCCGCTTCTCCGAGACCGGTGATCCCTGCGTCAGTGTGCATTTTTACAAAAAGGTAATGCTTTGCCTCCACGATCTCGATATCAGTTATCTTCAAAGTAATTCCTCCTTTAAATCAGAACGCAGGCATCGCCAGCGTGACAAAGATGATGTAGAATACTGCGGCAACGACGGCGAATAGCCAGCCCATTTTGAAAAGATCCTTCACTTCATAACCGCCAGCACCCAAGGCCATGGGAATGGCGGGGGTAGCTCCGGGGGTCATGAACGCTGTCAGAGAACCAGCACAAATCAGTACCAGGCATCCTCTGGGGTCCGCGTTGATAGCCCGGCAGGTCAGCAGGGCGATGGGGGCGAAAATGTTCATGATGCCTTGATTCAGCGAGAACTGCGTCATGATGAACGGAATCAGGAAGAAGGTGATGCTCAGCAGCCAAGGGCTGGGATTGGAGCCCAAGGCGTTGGAGATAATGTTTCCCACGTAGTCCGCTGCGCCGGTACTTACCAGCGCACCTGCCATGGAGTTCGCGCCGATAAACAGCATACCGATATCAATGGGCATGGCTGCGATGGCATCCTTACCGCTGAGCACTCCGCAGAGCACAAGCAGCATGCAGCCGGTGAAAACAACGACCCAGTTGGTGGTTTTGAAGGTGGAACCGAAGATCAGGAGAACGATCACAACCAGGAAAATTACAGCACCGGCTACATCCTGGAAGGGAGTGAGTTTTTTCATATCGCCGCTTTTCAGACGGGACACAGGATTCTTCGTCGTGGCGGGAGTAATTTTCGGAGCGATGAACCAAGCCCAGAGAATAATGAAAATGAGCATGGGCCAACGGCCACGGGTGAGATCCATAGCGGTAAAGCCTTGCGTGAAGCCATATGTTTCCATCAGGCCGGAGAACACAGAGGCCTCGGAAATGGCAAAGCCGAAGGGCAGAATGGCGCACCCAGCGATGCAGACCAGGGCCAGAGGAAACTGAGTTTTGGAAGGACTCACGTCATACTCCGAGTTTACGGCATCCATAATGGGGAACATGATGGAATAAGCTACGGCGGGAGAGGTTTGCAGCGACGTGATGACCAACGCCAGCAGGATCACTAGCCGGTAAGACCAGATGAAAGAGCCCCGGGTCAGTTTATGGATGCCGGATCCCATTTTTCCTACCAGCGAGGTTCTTCGTAAGCCCGCGCCGATAACGAACATACCTACGATGATGATGGTGTTGGCGTTGCCGAGTGCGCTGAGGAAGGTTTTTGTGTCGATGCAGTTTGTCCATACCAACAGGATCGCTGCCGAGGCGGCGGTCACGCCCAGGGGAATCTTTCCGATGGCAAAGGATACGATCATCATCAAAAAGATGATGAGGCAAATGGCTATCTGCGTTGTCATAGGTTCTCTCCTTCTCTCTCAATCGGGCAGTTTTTTTCTGAGTTGTTTTGAGTTCATCATACAGGAGATGCTCGTTTTTGAGAAATGCAAAACCTGTAGAGGCGGTATACCCAAAATGCATTTTACTTTTCTTCGTATTATGGGCTATGATATAAAAATTAAATAGTATCTGTCTGTATTTGAGCATTTTGTACTGAGAAGGAATATGCTGCGATGAACGATCAAATCCTGATGTACATTGTAACAATTGCCGAGGAAAAAAGCCTGTTCCGAGCTGCGGCTAAATTATTCATCTCTCAGCCGGCTTTGAGCCGAGCTTTGCAGAAGATTGAGGAGGAAGTGGGCGAGATTTTGTTTTATCGGACTTCCCGCGGTCTTTTCCCTACAGCCGCGGGTGAGTATTTTATCCGGAACGCCCGGCGCATCCTTCGGCTTTACGATGACGTCCACAACGAATTCTGTTCCTTCAACAGTCTTCATAAGGGTATACTTACCGTCGCTGCTCCCACAAGGCTGTGCAGCATCGTGCTGCCCGACTCATTGAGGATTTTTAAATCCCGATATCCCAACGTGACTGTCCGGATTACCGACGTTCTGGGCAGTCAGACGGAGGAAGAAGTGGCACAGGCTAAAGCGGACCTAGGGATGATCTATCTGCCGGCTCGTCAGGACGGATTCACCAGCCTGCCGCTGTTTGATATCTCTTCCTGCATCGTCCTCCCGAAGGATCATCCGGCCAATGGAAAAGCATACTATTCTGAGAAAATCGGTGGGTTTTGCCTGGATGTGGAGGATCTGCGGGATGAAAGCTTCATTCTGCCCAAAAAAGGTACCAACAGTCGTCGGTTCGCCGAGCGTATCTTTCGATCCGCCGATCTTGTGCCCACCATTGCCATTGAGGCACTGAATCTGGATATTATCATTGGGCTTGTTTCCGCCGGGTTGGGGGTGTCCGTCATTCCTTGGCTTAGCGGCTTAATGTATGAGAAGTTTTTTGACAGGATCAAGGTGTACAATTTGGACGAAAAATACGACAGCATGAATACTGTGGCCGTGATATACAATGGGGACGCCAGCCTGACATGCGTGACGCGGGAATATCTATCCATCCTCAGCGCGATGGAATGGGAAAAGATTTGCCCCGGGTATGTCCCATGTATCTCCTGATCGTGGACCGTCTTGAATGCAGTCAAGGCTTCGCCGCATAATGCAGCGCAGGTTAGGATTTTTATCCTGACCGGTTGAATAATTCGCGAGGTACAGCCATATGAAGTGAGCAGTTTGCATGCCAACTAACCCGCTCAGCCAATCGCCATCCGATTGCGAATAAGGTGCAGATTTGCAAGTACAAACAGCATGCAGGATGTGGATTCTGAGCGTCGGTTCCGGGGCGTAGGGCTTGTTCCCGCGTTTTCCTTCGTAATACCACGGCAAGATCACAGCCATCCATGCGCGTATGAAAAAGCAAACCTCTCAGAAGCAAGCATTGCATGTCTGAGAGGTTTGCCGCAAGAAACGATGGTCAGCGTTGCGCCGTGCCGGAAATTACTTCACTTCAACGCCCTTTACCAGCAGCTTGGTCATCAGCCCGCCGGTGATATCGCCGTCGGCCAGCGTTTCGCCTTCCTTGACGACCAGCTCGCCCGCGTTGTTGTAGATGGGGCCGGTGAAGACGTCCCATTCGCCGGAGATGATCCTGGCGCGGGCTTCTTCGATTTTTTCAGCCGTGCCGTCGGCCACGTTCTTGGACAGGGGGGAAATGTTCACCATATCTTCCTTAAGGCCGAGGAAGTAGTTGTGGGGTTCCCACCTGCCTTCCATCAGGTCTTTGACTTCGGCGGTGTACACGCTGGCCCAGTGCCAGATGGGGGAGGTCAGGTGCGCGTCGGGGGCGGAGGGGGTCATGTCGGTGTTGTAGCCGCAGCCGAACTTGCCGGCTTCCTGCGCGGCCACCTGGGGCATGTTGCTGTCGCAGTGCTGGGCGATGACGTCGCAGTCAAGGGCCAGCAGGGCTTCGGCGGTCTGCTTTTCCAGGGTGGGATCGCCCCAGGAATTGATGTACTTTACATACACCACGGCGTCGGGGTTGACCGACTGGATGCCCAGCGCGAAGGCGTTGATGCCGCCGTTCACCTCGGCGTTGTCGGGCCAGGCTGCCACGTAGCCTACCTTGTTGGTGGCAGTTTTAAGCCCCGCGGCGATGCCGGTGAGGTAGCGGGCCTGATAGATGCGGCCGAAATAGTTGTTAAAGTTGACGCCGTTGTTCTTGTAGCCGGAGCAGTGGGAGAACACGACCTCGGGATATTCCTCGGCCATTTCTTCCATATAATCCATGTAGCCCCAGGAGTTGCCGAAAATGATCTGGCAGCCGGCGCCCACCAGCTCGCGCAGCGCGGTTTCGCACTCGGAGTTTTCCTGAACGTTAAATTTGTAGAGGATCTGGCTGTCGGACAGGCCAAGCGCTTCCTTCATGCCTTCGATGCCGTTGTAGTGCGCGCCGGAGAAACCATCGTCCTTGGGGCCGATGAACACGGCGCCGACCTTCAGGTCTTCTTTGGCGACGGGGCCGAGGGCGTCCGCCAGGGCGGGGATGGACGAGATGACGAGCAGGGAGCAGAGCAGGAACGCCAGCGTTTTCTTAAGCATACGAACCCTCCGTTTGTTATGGGCGGTCTGGCCGCCAAGGTGTTTCCCCGCCCCAAATCGGCAAGGGAAAATACAGACCGATTATACCGCATATTCGGGAACGTTACAAGACTGAAACGGGAAAATTTAGGTTTATTTACGAACGATCTTAGGAAGTGACGGGCGAAATCGTTCGTGTTTTAACGGGCCCCTTCATTGCGCGTAAAAAAGAGAGGATGACAGGGCGTTAGCGTATGGTACAATAGCGCTGCTGTTTTGATCCTCGCCTGTCGGCCGGAACAGGCCATCGGGGAACGAAAGAAGCGCACATATTTTTGACCGGTATTATATTTTTCGTTTTCATGCCGTCTAATGGGTGAAAGGAGGTGACGGTCATGCAGAATATGAGCGGGGATGCGGCGCAGACGCTGGAAAGGCTGGTTCGAGAACATCAGAGGCCGCTGCTGCGCGTCTGCTACCTGTATTTGCATGATGAAAGCATGGCGGAAGATGCCGTACAGGACACTTTTCTCAAAGCCCTTCGCAGCCTGTCCGGTTACAGGCAGGAAGCTTCGGAAAAAACATGGCTCACGCGCATTGCCATCAACACATGCAAGGATATGCTGCGCTCCGCTTGGCTTCGCCATGTAGACCGAAGGGTAACGCCGGATATGCTGCCCCATCAATCGGCGGCAGACCCATACAACAGCGAAGTGACTGCGGCGGTGATGAACCTTCCGCGCAAGGAAAGGGAGACCATCATTCTTTACTACTATCAGGACATCAGCACCGTCGATATTGCCAGGATGATGGGCATCAGCCAGCCGGCGGTGAGCGGGCGGCTGGACAGAGCGCGAAAAAAGCTGCGCAAAGCGCTGGAAGGAGGCGTTTTGAATGGATGAATGGAAAGACACGTTAAAGACAGCGTTGGACGACGCGCTTGAAGGCATGCAGGAAGACCCCTTCCTGTATCAGAGAGTATGGACGCGTGCAAAACAGGAGGAAAAACCGATGAAAAAATGGAGCATCAGCATGGTGCTGGCGTTGACGCTGGTATTGTTGACCGCAACGGCCCTGACGGCGGGGCTGTTATGGAAAGACGCGGGCGAGAAAGCAGCGCCGATGGAAAAACAGCACGGGTATTACGATACATGGTCTGTTGACGCAAAGACCGAATTGGTGAAAATACTGGTTGATACGGGAGCGCTCAGGGAGAACGCGCAGATTAAAAAGCTTTTAGAACATGGCGGCAGCCTGTCTGAAACGGAAAAACATGCCTTGGCGGATGATATCATGTCCGCCTATGTGGACGGCGCACCGGACACTGTGACCCTGCTTTCTCTGCTCGAAAAGCTGCATGGCCCCATGAATACCTGGCCGATGGAGGATCTTGTCTGGTACAATGAGCTGCTCAAAAAGAACGATATGCTGTCCCAGGAGGATACGCATTATATTCTGCCCAAGGGACAGGAGATGACGAGCGAACAGGCCGTGGAATACGCCAAAGCATTTTTCGGCAGATGGGAAACCGGCGGGTTTGACGATAAAAGGACAGAAGCGACCTTCTATCAGGAGGAAGCGGATGCTTTTTACGGCAAAACGCAGATCGAATGGAAGGGGCGGCGCGTCTGGTCGGTCATCCTGTTTGCTTTTTCGGACAAACCGTATCATGCGGATCTGTCGCCGCAAGGAGAAATCCTCAGCTATTCAACGCCGGAAACACGCGGCCTGTTCATCACCGGCAGACAGCCCGAGGAGAATAAAAAGCGGCAAGCCCTTTCCGCTGCACGGCAGGCCATTGCCGAGCAGTATGCGGTAAAGGCGGAAAGCCTTAAAGAAACAGCCGTATATTTTGGCATGATCGATCTGGCGGATGAGGCCTTAGCGGGCGGGCGACTGGGCGACATGGTGTGGCATATCTGTTTTGACGGCGGTTATCATGTGATGCTGGCCGAGGATGGCACGGTCAAAACCTGTGAAAAACAATGAGATATCCAAACAGGCGCTATGGCGAAGCGTTGAACGTTGAGTTTTCTCCATGTGATCGCCTGATTGATCCACGCGCCTACGATCGTTTGCTTATACCAATTCAAACCATTCACGCATCGTCGCGTCGGATCATTTGGCTTAGAGGCGTCGTCGCGAACGCTCGACGTAGCGCCGCTACGCCTTCGCATCCGCTCCTTGCTCTAAACCAAAATCTCTCTCCGCTTTGGATGCATGAATGATTTTC
>CAZFUT010000029.1:15688-29508 GCA_964522425.1 uncultured Oscillospiraceae bacterium | reverse complement strand
CCGGAAGCGCTGGCCGTTACGGTGGGGGGCAAGAATATCGCCGAATTAAGCGATATGAGCTTGTCCGCCTGCCGCGTGTTTTTTGAAAACCTCGCCCTTTCCCCCACCCAGCGTTTGATCGGCGAACAGATCATCAGGGAGATCGACGCGCGCCTTGGGTTCCTTTGCAACGTGGGCCTTGAATACCTCACGCTGTCGCGCATGGCGGCTTCGCTGTCGGGCGGGGAGGCCCAGCGCATCCGGCTCGCGACGCAGATCGGCTCCAGCCTGATGGGCGTGTTGTACATACTGGACGAACCCAGCATCGGCCTGCACCAGCGCGACAACGAGCGCCTGCTGACTACGCTAAAGAGCCTGCGCGATATCGGCAACACGCTGATCGTGGTGGAGCACGACGAGGATACCCTGCGCGCCGCCGACTATATTGTGGATATCGGCCCCGGCGCGGGCGAGCGCGGCGGCGAAGTGGTGGCGGCGGGCTCGGTGGAAGACCTGATGGCTTCCCCCCGCTCCGTCACCGGCCAGTACCTGAGCGGCAAAAAGAGCATCCCCATCCCCAGGAAGCGCCGTCAGCCCACCGGCTGGCTCACCGTGCGCGGGGCGCAGGAAAACAACTTAAAAAACGTGGACGCGGCCTTTCCCCTGGGCGTATTCTGCTGCGTATCGGGGGTGTCGGGCTCGGGCAAAAGCTCGCTGGTCAACGAAATACTGTATAAGGCGCTCGCCGCCCAGCTTAACCGGGCCAAGACCATCCCCGGCAAGCACAGGGGCCTGGAGGGCGTGGACAAGCTGGACAAAATCATCAACATCGACCAGTCGCCCATCGGCCGCACGCCGCGCAGCAACCCCGCCACCTATACGGGGCTGTTCGATTTGATCCGCAAGGTGTTCGCCCAGAGCAACGAAGCCAAAGCGCGCGGGTACGACGCGGGGCGCTTTTCCTTTAACGTAAAGGGCGGGCGCTGCGAAGCCTGCGGCGGCGACGGCCTGCTCAAAATCGAAATGCACTTCATGGCCGACCTCTATGTGCCCTGCGAGGTGTGCAAGGGCAAGCGCTACAACCGCGAAACGCTGGAAGTGAAGTACCACGGCAAAAACATTTCCGACGTGCTGGATATGACGGTGGACGAGGCCACCCGGCTGTTTGAAAACCAGCCCCAGATCATGACGAAGCTCAACACCCTGCGGGATGTCGGCCTTGGCTATGTGCGTCTGGGGCAGAGCAGCACCACGCTGTCGGGCGGCGAAGCGCAGCGGGTCAAGCTGGCGACGGAACTGAGCCGAAGGGCCACGGGCAAAACCATCATCCTTTTGGACGAGCCGACGACGGGCCTGCATGTGGACGACGTATCGCGCCTGATCGACGTATTGCAGCGTTTGACCGAGGCGGGCAACACGGTGCTGGTGATCGAACACAATCTGGACGTGCTGAAAACCGCCGATTATGTGATCGACTTAGGGCCGGAGGGCGGCGACAGGGGCGGAGAAATCGTGGCCGCGGGCACGCCGGAAAAGGTGGCCGCCCATCCCGAGAGCCATACCGGCCAATACCTGAAACGCTGCGGCATTGTACCCAATGAGGAGGAGAAACGCTGATGCGCTGCGGATGTCCCCGCTGCGGGGCTTTTATGGTACAGGCGGACGGCGCGGCCATCCGCTGCGTCTGCCCGGACTGCGGCTATCGCTGCGCGGCCTGCCTTGGCACCGATACGGTGATGAGCCGGGAAGAGATCGCGCGGCTTAAAGAAAGCGGCGAAATCCCTGCCTTCCTGCTGCACGCCGACGAAAACGGGGACGATGCGGACGAACGCTTGCGTTCGCCCTGTGATTGCACTATAATTTGTCCATACCAACGACAGGAGGACGCGCTTTGAATACGCAAACCCCGCACGGGCAGTCCGCCCGGCTGTGCCTGAGCAAAATGCCTGCCCTGATGGCCATGATGGCGTTGCAGCTGTTCATGCGTCTGATTGCTTTGGCGCCCCTGATCGTGCCCTCTACAGGGATGACCCTTGGCCTTGACAGGCGCTATGCCCCCCTTGCGGGGCTGCTGTCCGCGCTTGTTCTCTATATTCTGATCGCCCTGCCCTTCCGTTTTTACAGCAGGGGTACGCTGATGCTGATGGCCGAGGGCCGGGAAAACAAGGTGCCCTTCCGCTACGGCGCGTGGCTGAAGCTCACGCTGCAGCGCATCCTGCGCTTCCTTCCCTGGGGGCTGCCGCTGATTGTGTATATCGCGGGCTTTTACTACCTGTGGAACATGGCGCCCGCCACCCAGATGCCGCGGCTGATCAGCGGCGCGGGCAAGCTGGTGGGCGGCAAATTCCTGCAGGGCTTCATCGTGTGGGTGGGCGTGCTGGCATGCGCATTGGCGCCCGCCGCGATCGGCTGGCGGCGGCATCTGGCGGCGGAATTCATTGCCGTACACACTGAGGACGCCCGGCTTTTCCCCATGGCGGTGCAGGCAAAAAAAGCCTGCCATGGGCGGCTTAACAAAGTAACGCTGCAAAACATTCCGTTTCTGCTGCCCGCGCCGGCCGCCGTGGTCTTTGTGCTGGGCATGGATCTTGCCCCCAAGTTCAAAGGCAGCGTCAGCAGCGACTTTTTTACCGTGCTGACCGCCGTTACGAAAATGGACTTTTCCCCCAACGCCCTGCTGACCGCCGGGCTGATGCTGACGCTGCTTTACCTGCCCTTTGTGTTTTTCCGCAAGTGCGCGCTGGCCGTCGCGCTGGCCGAAAGCAAGCGCAATGGCTGATATGCGGCTGGACAGGCTGCTGTCCCTTCTGTCCATCGCCACGCGCAGCGAAGCCAAACAAATGGCGCGTTCAGGGCGCGTCACGGTCAGCGGCGCCCCGGCAAAGGATGCCGGGCAGGCCGTGCCGCCGGGCGCCGAGGTTGCTGTCGATGGGCAGATCATCGACAGCCGCACGTCGCTGCACCTGATGCTCAACAAGCCGCAGGGCGTCGTCACCGCCGAGCGCGATGCGCGGCAGGGCACCGTGATGTCCCTATTGCCCGCAAAATGCCGCAGCCTTGGCTGTATGCCCGTCGGCCGTCTGGATAAGGACACCGAGGGGCTACTTTTGTTTACCACCGACGGGGAGACCGCCCACCGCCTGCTCGCGCCCAAAAACGGCATTGAGAAAACCTACCGCGCCACGGTCACGGGGCGGCTGACGTTGCAGGACGCAGAGCAGTTTCAAAAAGGCATCCGGCTCAGCGATTTTACCGCCCTGCCCGCTACACTGCACATTGAAACGGCAGACGGCGCGCAGAGCACCGCGTTGGTTACGGTGTGCGAGGGCAAGTTTCATCAGGTCAAGCGCATGTTTGCCGCCCTCGGCCACGAAGTCACGGCGCTTACGCGCCTTTCCTTCGGCCCCCTTCGTTTGCCGACCGGCCTTGCCCCCGGCGCGTGGCGCGAGCTGACGGAGGAAGAATGGACGCAGGTAAAGGAGGCCGCCCGGCATGGATGACCAGCAGTATTTTTCCCCCGTTCCCACGGCGGAGAGCCATCCCGTTTCCTTTGAAACGGTGTTCAGGGGGCAGCGTTTCCGCTTTGTCACCGACAGCGGCGTATTTTCCAAGGGCGAACTGGACAAGGGCACCCATCTGATGCTGTCCGCGCTAGCGGAGGGGCTGTCGGGCAGCGCCCTCGACCTTGGCTGCGGCTGGGGCGCGGCGGGCGTGATTGCGGGCAAGCTGTACCCCGAGCTGCACTTTACCATGGTGGATGTGAACACCCGCGCGGTCGAGCTGGCCAAAGAGAACCTCGTTGCCAACGGCGTCAGGGCAGCCGTGCTGTCGAGCGACGGGCTGTCGGGCATCACAGACGCCTTTGATCTGATCCTGCTCAACCCGCCCATCCGCGCGGGCAAGGAAACGGTGTACCGTTTGTTTGACGAGTGCGCCCGGCACCTTACGGAAAGCGGCCGCCTGTACGTCGTCATCCGCAAGCAGCAGGGCGCCGATTCGGCCATGAAGTATTTAAAGACGCTGTTTACGGCTGTGGAAACAGCCGATCGAAGCGCGGGCTACCGCGTATTTGTATGCCAAGGAGGCCGCCATGTTTGATCGCAGCTTTTTCGAATCCCCCTTATCCCGCTCAGGCACCGACTGCCGCAAGTGGGATGACCGCGCCGTGCTGCCCGAGGGCGGCATCCCCCTGTGGGTGGCGGACATGGATTTTCCCGGCGCGCCCGCCATCACCGAGGCGCTGACCGCGCGCGCCGCCCACCCTGTCTACGGCTACACCTATGTGTCCGAGCAGAGCGACAGCGCCGTGATGGCGTTCTGGCAGCGCCGCCATCAGGTATCGCTTACGCGGGAGCAGATGCTGATGATGCCCTCTGTCGTATCCGGCCTGCGCGCCTGCGTGCTGGCGCTGACAAAGCCTGATGACACCGTGATGCTGTTTACCCCCGTCTACGGCCCCTTCTACGCCGCGGTCAGGGACAGCGGCCGCCGGCTGCTGGAGGTGCCGCTTACGCAGGACGCGGGCTGCCGTTACAGCATCGATTTTGAAACGGTCGAGCGGCATTTCAGCGTCGGCAAAGTCGCCATGCTGATGCTGTGCAGCCCGCACAACCCGGTTTCCCGCCTGTGGCGCAGGGAAGAATTGGTGCGTCTCGCCGCGCTGTGCAAAACATACCATGTGCGCCTTGCGGTGGACGAGATCCACTGCGATTTCGTGTACGCGCCCCATACCTTCCAGAGCATCATGGGCTTGGAGGAAGCCGCCCCCGGCACCGTATCCATGACGGCTGCCAGCAAGACCTTCAACATCGCCGGCGTCAAACAGGCCTACCTGTTCTGCCGGGATGAAGAAACGATGGGCACCCTGCGCCGCTTTTTTGAAGTGCACGGCGTGGAAAGCGGCAACCTGTTCGCCCTTACGGCGACGGAAGCGGCGTACAGCCAATGCGACGGCTGGCTGGACGGCCTGCTTGCCTACCTGAGCGACAGCCGCGAAACCGTGTACAGCCAAATCGGCAGCCTGCTGCCGAAAGCGCGCATAACGCCCATTGAAGCCACCTACCTTGCCTGGATCGACGTAAGCGCCTACGAAACCGACCCGGACGCGCTGACAGCGCGCTGCTTTCAGCACGGCGTCGCGCTCACCAACGGGGTCTTCTTCGGCAAAGAAACGGGCCGCGGTTACATGCGGCTCAACTTCGGCTGCCCCCGCCCCCAGCTTGAGGAGGGCATCCGCCGCTTTGCAGAGGCAGTGCTTGAACAATAATTGTGGAGGAAACACCATGGAGAATTTAGACCGCATCATCGAAAGCCTGAAACAGCCCATGACCGATACGCTGGCCCAATGGATCAGGGTACCCAGCGTCAAAGGCGCCAAAGAAGACGGCGCCCCCTTTGGCCGCGACATGCGCATCATGCTGGACGCCGCGCTGGCAACGTGCAAAGACCTGGGGTTTGACACAAAGGATGTGGACGGCTACGCCATGCACGCCGATCTGGGCGAAGGCAGCGATGAAGACGCGCTGGCCATTCTGGCCCATCTGGATGTCGTGCCCGTGGGCGACGGCTGGACCTATCCGCCCTTTGGCGCGGTGATCGAAGACGGCAAGATGTACGGCCGCGGCACCGGCGACGATAAGGGCCCCGCCGTCGCCGCCCTGTACGCCATGAAGGCGGTGCAGATGGCGGGCCTCCCGCTTAAGCGCAAGGTGCGCCTGATCCTCGGCTGCGACGAAGAGAGCGGCTGGGAGGACATGGCCTATTACTCGGCGCATGAAACCATGCCGCGCATGGGCTTCAGCCCCGACGCCGATTATCCCGTTATCAACATCGAAAAAGGCATGGTGGGGCTGGAGCTGCGCGCCGCGCTTCCCGAAACCGGCCTCAAAATCCTTCAGTGGGCGACGGGCGAACGCACCAACGTGATTCCCGGCCACGCGGAAGCGCTGGTCGCGGGCGGCGCAGAGCTGGTTGAGCAGGTCGCCGCCGTCAGCCGGAAATACGGCTGGCCCGTCAAGGCCGAAGTGACGCCCGAAGGCGTGCGCATCGCCGCCGAAGGCATCCCCGGCCACGCCGCCTACCCCGAGGCCGGGCGCAACGCCATCGGACAAATGCTGATTACCTTAAAAGAGCTGGGCGCTCAGGGCCCTGTCAGCCTGCTGGCGGACGCCGTCGGCACCACCTATTACGGCGAACATCTGGGCGCGCAGGTGCAGGACGGGCTGTCGGGCAAGCTGACATGCAACCTCGGCATCCTGCGCGTGGAAAACGGCCGGCTCTTTGCCACGCTGGATATGCGCTGTCCCATCCTGACCGACCGCGCGTATCTGGTGGACATGATCAAGCGCCATCTGCCGGGCATTGAGGTTGCCCAAACCACCAGCAAAGCGCCGCACTACGTGCCCGAGCAGAGCGAGCTGGTGACCGAACTGCTGAACGCCTACCACGAGACAACGGGGCTGCCCAAAAAGGCGCTGGCCATCGGCGGCGGCACCTACGCCAAGGTGCTCAGGGAGGGGGTGGCCTTCGGCGCGTCCTTTCCCGGCGACCCGGAGCTGGCCCATCAGGCCAACGAGTACATCACCCTCGATTCCCTGTACCGCAGCATGACCATTTTTGCCCGCGCCATCGTCCGCCTTGCCGGAAAGTGAGGATACCCATGACCACCACACAGCTTATCACCTGCATCTCCTGCCCCGTCGGCTGCCGCATGGCGGTCACGCTGGAAGACGGCGTCGTCACCAAGGTGGAAAACAATACCTGCAAGCGCGGCGATGCCTATGCCCGCCAGGAGTGCGTGGCCCCCATGCGCATGGTGACCGCCGTTGCCCCCGTGAAGGGCAGCGATATGCCCGTCAGCATCAAGACGGAGAGCCCCATCCCCAAGGAAAAGATCGCCGCCTGCATGGATGCCATTCGCGCCGCGCGCTTCGCCATGCCCATCATGATGGGCGACGTGCTGATCCGTGACGTGGCCGGTACGGGCGTCAACCTTGTGGCCACCAAGTCCATCGTATAAGGAGAACCCTCTATGCCCCTTTCCCCCATCCGTATGCTGCCCGCCTACCGATCCGGCGCCGCCACCCCCTGGGGCGGCAGCCGCCTTGGCACCCTGTTTGGGCGCGCCCTGCCCGACGAGCGCACGGGCGAAAGCCTGGAGATCAGCGCGATACCGGGCCTTAACAGCCGCGACGAACAGGGCCGCACGCTGGAAGCGCTATTGGCGCTCTACGGCGAACGGCTGACGGGCAAGGGGCTTTGTTCCCCCTTTCCCCTTTTGCTAAAGCTCATCGACGCCAAAGACAGGCTCAGCGTACAGGTGCATCCGGACGATGCCTATGCCGCAAAGCACGAAAATAAGCTGGGCAAAACGGAGGCATGGGTCATCCTCTGCGCCGACGAAGGCGCGCAGCTGGTGTACGGCGTGCGCGACAATGTCACCAAAGAGGCGCTGATGAACGCCTCCCTGCACGGATCCGCCGTTGAAACGCTGCTGCGGTTTGTGCCCGTCAAGGCGGGCGACGCCTTCTACATCCCCGCCGGTACGGTGCACGCCGTCGGCGGCGGCATCGTGCTGTACGAAATACAGCAGTCCAGCGACGTGACCTATCGCTTTTACGATTGGGACCGCATGGACGCCGAGGGCAAAAAGCGCGAGCTGCACCTGAAAAAAGCGCTGGACGTTACGGACACCGAAAGGCGTTTGGACGCTGTGCGCCCTCAGCCCCTGCCGCTTGACGGCACAGGCGAACGCACGCTGGTGCTGAACAGCCCGTTTTTTACGGTAGAGCGATATCGGCGCTGCGAAAACGCTTTCCTCCCATCGCAAGGCGTATGCCAAATGGCCACCGCCATTGAAGAAACAGCCATCGTATGGGAAAACGGCACGCTTTCGCTGCGCCCCGGCGACTCGGCGCTGCTGCCCGCAGACGGCTGCCGCCTGTGCCTTACCACCGGGCATCTGCTGCTGTCACAGCCGGCGAAACAATAAGCATTCCCCATACACAGGCGCTATCATACAGATATCCATCATCGCAAGGAGGGGTTATCGCATGCGTTTTCATCTGGTTCATACCAACTTTAACGTGTTTGATCTTGAAAAATCTTTGGCCTTTTACCGCGAAGCGCTGAACATGAACGAAGTGCGCCGCAAGGTGGCCGCGGACGGCAGCTTCATCATCGTTTTTCTGGCCGACGAAACGCACCAAAGCGAGCTGGAACTGACATGGCTGCGCGACCGGACGGCGCCGTACAACCTGGGCGACAAGGAATTCCACATCGCCTTTACGGTAAAAGACTACGACGCCGCTTTCAAAAAGCACAAGGAGATGGGCGCGGTCTGCTACGAAAACCCATCCATGGGCATCTATTTCATTGAAGACCCGGACGGCTACTGGCTGGAAGTCATCCCGGAAAAGGAATAAACTTTCTTACACCAATGAAAACCATTCATGCATCCAAAGCGGAGAGGAATTTTGGTTTAGAGCAAGGAGCGAATGCGAAGGCGTAGCGGCGCTACGTCGAGCGTTCGCGACGACGCCTCTAATACTAAATTTCTACTAAACAATACACAAGCCACCGAAAAAGTGATATAATCATCTTGGTGATGAGGAATGAAGAAGCCAAGCGAAGAAGAATTCGCGAAGATCAAAGCGGCAAGGAAAAAGAACAAGAACAAACGTGTTGAAAAGCTGCTTGAAGTGTTGACGCTCCGCTATGAAGGCAAAAGCAACCGGGAGATCAAAGAGCGAACCGGCTATAACGAGCGTTATATCACGGTACTGCTTGCGAAATATCGAAAGCAGGGGCTGGAAGAGTTCATTCGAATAAAACAGACCAGCCACCATCGGAGAATGACGGAAGCGGAAGAAGCGCAGATACTCGAAGAATGCAGTAAACAGGCAGAAGAGGGTAAAGTGCTGACCGTGACGGATATCCGTCAGGCGTTCGAGGAAGCACTGGGCGCCAAGACGGCGTATAGCTACATTTACAAGTTACTGAAGCGTCATGGATGGCGAAAAGTGATGCCGAGAGCCAGACATCCAAAGGCAGCCAGTGAAGAGGAGCAAAACTCCTCAAAAAAATTAACACCGAATACCGCAAAATAGTCTGCCAAAACCCGTCCAAAAGAGTCCATATCATGTTTCAGGATGAGGCGGGATTTGGGAGGATCAACAAACCGAAGGCCTGCTGGTGCGCAAAGGGCGTCCGTCCATCCGTGCCATGCCATCATATACGAGAGTACCGATATGCCTATGGCGCAGTCAATCCGCGGGATGGGAGCAGCTTCTTTCTGGTCATGCCCTATTGCAATACAGACTGCATGAATGTGTTCCTGCAAGAGCTTTCAAAGTCGTATGCTGATGATGAAATACTGCTGGTCTGTGATGGCGCGGCGTGGCATAAGTCAATCAGTTTGATGATACCGGCCAATATCCATATCACCCACATACCGCCCTATACCCCGGAAATGAATCCGATTGAGCAGGTGTGGAAAGAAATACGAAAACGCGGATTCAGAAACGAAGTCTTCAAGACGCTGGAACATGTTGTAGACAGACTTTGCGAGACCATTAATAATTTGCCGGAAAACGTCATTCATAGCATTACCGGCAGACAATGGATTATGGATATGTTTTAGATGGGATGTAGTATAAGCCAAAAGACCCGACGCGACGATGCGTTAAGGATTTGAATTGGTATTACCAAAACGAACCGAAGCGCATAGCCTCGGTTCATTTTGTGATGTCCCTGGTTACAGCGTTCCCGTCATCAGCCCCGCCGCGCCCCCGGCCAGCAGGCAAGAGAGAGAGCCCAGCAGAAACTCCCCCATCGTGTGCCGCTTGGCGCGGATGGATGCCCAGGCGACCGCGGCGTACAGCAGAAACCCCAGCGCGATGGGGATGGGGCCCAAAAACAGGCAGGCAAAGCCCACAGGCCCCGTCAGGCTGCATGCGTGCCCACTGGCCTTTACATGCAGGCCGCGGTTAAAAAAGATGAGGATGAGCAGCGAAAACAGATAGGTCAGATGCACAAACGGGAACAGCGGCGGCACGGGGCGCAGGGCGCTGTACAGGCAGCCCAGCGCATAGCCCACCGCCGTAAACACAAACGCAAGGTTGCGCTGGCCGTCCCTTCCCTTTTTGCGTACGGAGGGGATCATGGCCGAAACGGGGTAGGCAAGCGCCGGGATGGCGGCAAGGCAGAGCACCGACACGGCCACCTGTTCAATGGAAATGTACACATCCGATCGCTGCGTGGCCAGCGCGATGATCAGCAGCACAACCATGACCGGCGGTATAGACAGCACGCGGACGAGCTGGGCCAGAAATGCGGTCACTTTTTTCATGGGGTTCCCTCCTTTCATCATTGTCAATTGTTTTTTACGCTCCCTCACGGATATCCTGCCCGGGCTGTTCGCCCGCAGGCAGCACCACCTCGATGCGCGTTCCCATGCCTTCGCGGGACAGGATGTTAAAATACCCGCCGTGCCTGTCCACGATCCATTTGGCGATGGAAAGGCCAAGGCCAGTGCCGCCCATCTGCCGGGTACGCGCCGGGTCGGCGCGGTAGAAACGCTCGAAAATATGCGGCATGTCCTTGGCGGCGATGCCCGCGCCGTTATCCTGCACGGAAAAGGCGGGCTGCCCGTCCTTGGTGAAAAAAGCCTTCAGCGTGATGGGCTCCCCGTCCCTTGAATACTTGGCCGCGTTGTCCACCAGGATGCGGGCGGCCTGCTTTAACATATCCGCGTCGCCCACCGCGGGCACAGGCTGCTCGGCCTGTACCTGCCACGGGTGCGCGCTGTTGATCATCTCGTACTCCTCGTGCACCTCTTTCACCATCTTGGCAAGGTCGATGGGCTGGGCAGTGAGCTGCGTCCGGCCGGCATCGCCGCGCGCCAGAAACAGCAGCTGCTCCACCAGCTTCTGCATGTGCTGCGCTTCGCCGCGAATGGCCTCGATGCTCTCGTTCAGCACCTTTTCGTCCCGGCTGCCCCAGCGCTTGAGCATATCGGCATAGCCCTGGATAACGGATATGGGCGTGCGCAATTCGTGCGAAGCGTCCGACACAAAGCGTATCTGCTGGCGGTAGCTTTCGTGCATTCGGGTAATCAGGTTGTTGACCGCCGTTTCAAGCCCCATCAGCTCCCTGTCGCCTGAATGCAGCCTCTCTTCCGGCATGGAGGGGCTGAGGGCGGAGATGGCGGTTTCCAGGTCGTGATACTTCTGCTCGTCAAAGGCGGCCTGGCTCAATTGCTCGGCGGTCTCCGTCATCTCAGTCAGCGGCGTCAGGATGCGCACCGTCTGCCTGTGCCCGCGCAGGGCTTCCACCGTCAGCCAAACCAGCTCACAGATGCCCAGCGCCCGCAGCATCTGCACCATGCCGCGCAGAAAGGCGCCGAGTTGGGCGGTCACGCTCTCACCGCCCTTCACGGAAAACACATACTGCACCGTGTCCAGCGTGCCCATCAGGCTGCCTGTGTTTTCCCAGCCGAAGGAGCGGTCCAGCATGGGCGTCCAGTGTGCGCCCAGCGCGTTTCGCTCGGCATGGTAAAGAAAAAACAGCCCCGCCAGCAGCAGCACCATGATGTCCAGCCACAGCATGGCAAAAAACAGCCGCCACCAGAAGGAGCGGTTGATGCGCCTGGCAATGGACGTCATGCGCCTTGATTCGTTCATGCGGGATTCTCCGTTTTCAGCGTGTAGCCGACGCCGCGCACGGTGTGGATCAGCTTCAGGTTAAAGCGGTCGTCCACCTTGCTGCGCAGGTAACGGATGTAGACGTCCACGATGTTGGTCTCCCCCACATAGTCGTACCCCCACACCTTCTCCATCAGCGTTTCGCGCGACAGCACGATGGACTGGTTTTCCATCAGGATTTTCAGCAGCGAAAACTCCCTGCCCGTCAGCTCCACCTCGTCGCCGTTCACCGTGACCTGATGGCGCGCCACGTCCATGGTGAGCGGCCCAATGGACAGCTGCTGCGATACCTCCGTCTGCGTTTTGCGCAGCGCCAGACGGATGCGCGCCAGCAGCTCCTCAATGGAAAAGGGCTTGGTGATGTAGTCGTCCGCCCCCATGTCCAGCCCCGTCACCTTATCCATCACGGCGTCGCGCGCCGTCAGCATGATGACGGGGATGCTGCTGGTCTTGCGCAGGCGGCGCAGCACCTCCAGCCCGTTCAGCTCGGGCAGCATGATGTCCAGCAGCACCAGATCATACTTGCCGCTTTCGGCCATGGTCAGGCCCGTGCGCCCGTCCCGCGCCTTGGACACCTCATAGTCCTCATGCGTCAGTTCCAGTTCCAGAAAGCGGGCGATCTTTTCTTCATCCTCGACCAACAAAATATGCTGCATACGTCAATCCTCGTCATCAAGGCCGCTGTACCGGGCCTCCTGCACGCTGCGGGCGGCATCGTCCATCATGCGGTTGGCCCCGCCCTCCAGACTGTCGCCGGCAATGCGGTATTTCGCGCCGAAAAACAGGCCGATCAGCAATATCCACAGCATCAGCTTAAACGCCCACAGCATCAGCGGGATAACCGCCGTCAGCGGCAGCTCCACAAACAGGTCGCCCTTATAATAGACTTCAAAATAGGTTCGATTGCCCTTCCCGATCATGTCGCGCAAAAAATCGAGCAGGCGCTTCAAAAAGCCGCGCGGCGAAGCCTCCACCGTCACGCGCTTTTTCGCCTTCTGGCTGCGCGTCGTGTATTCGGCTTCCGCGTAATGCGCCTGTTTTTTTGTTTTCTTCGGCTGTTCTTCTTCCGCCGCCGGTTCGCCGCCGCGCCGGCTTTCCAGATACACCAGCGCGTCCAGCAGATCCCACTCGTTCGCTTCCAGGGCGGCCTTCGCCTCTTCATAGCTGACGTTGGCCCGCGTGCGCAGCTTTTCGGTCATTTCAAAGGCATCCATTGCTTTCCCTCCTTCGGGGTCTCCTTCAACGGCTTCATTGTACCGCAAATGCATTAAATATGCCAAGGACGCACATTAGAATAGAATTAGAAAGGGGCACGGCGCGTACCGTACCCCCTCATGGCGATTAACAAAGTCAGCGCCCGACCGCGCCCTTGTCGATGAACCCTCGCGCAGTCTTCCCCTGCACCGCCGTCTGCACATAGGCCCAGCTGTCCAGGATGCCCAGCACCTTCACATCGCTGCCTTTGGCAAGGGTGGCCATGGTATACGATGCGCTGTCCGGGTCGTCGGTCAGCTTCGCTTCCTCGCTCAGCGCCACCGTTTCGGACATGAAGTGAAGCGTCGGCGCACCCTCCACGCTGACGGCGGCCGCCTGCACATAGCCCACGGACATGCCATGATCCGACGCAAAGCCGATCATCAGCCAGCCGCCGCTTTTGCCGTATACGCGAACAGTCGCGCCATCGGCCACCACGGCGTTTCCACCGATGCTGTACGCGCCGTCAGCAGGCGCGGTCAGCACCGTCGCCTGCTCGCTGACCGTTCCGTTGACCGGGCTGGGCAGCGTATACGGGGCCTGGGTCGGCTCGGGTTCATCGCTCGGCTGGTCGCTCGGCTGATCCGTCGGCTGGTCGCTCGGCTGGTCCGTCGGCTGATCGCTCGGCTGGTCCGTCGGCTGGTCGCTCGGCTGGTCGCTCGGCTGGTCGGTCGGCTGATCCGTCGGCTGGTCGCTCGGCTGGTCCGTCGGCTGGTCGCTCGGCTGGTCCGTCGGCTGATCGCTCGGCTGGTCCGTCGGCTGGTCGCTCGGCTGGTCGCTCGGCTGGTCGGTCGGCTGATCCGTCGGCTGGTCGCTCGGCTGGTCCGTCGGCTGGTCGCTCGGCTGGTCCGTCGGCTGATCGCTCGGCTGGTCCGTCGGCTGGTC